>NZ_JAWOTD010000002.1:144666-438437 GCF_033338715.1 Vibrio sp. Vb1337
GCGAGAAGCGAGAAGCGAGAAGCGAGAAGCGAGAAGCGAGAAGCGAGAAGCGAGAAGCGAGAAGCGAGAAGCGAGAAGCGAGAAAATCTTACTTCAGTTTCCATTGATAAGAAAAGAAAAACCGCCCGAAGGCGGTTTTTTTATTTATTGAGAATCGACGCTTCAATGATGGTTGCCAAGTATGGGTCTCTAATCCAAGTTACTAAACGTTCTGTACGCTCTTCTGGTTTCAGTTTTGCCCAGTTGACGTACATATCTTTATCAACTTTATAGCTTGGGTCTTCACAATCAGAAAAATAAGATAACTCATCTACATTTTTATACTGCCTGCCCAACGACATCTCAAAGCTTCCAAGTTTAAACGGTGTTTTTTCCGCTGTATTACGTTGTACTAGAGAGGACACCTTTAGAACTGCTTCTTGGAATCGACCAGATGTCGAAACAACGGGTCCAAATGGTCGAAGCCCCTTGATTTCTTGCCCGTTCAGCGCTTTAAATGCGAACTCAAAACGAGACGCGTAGACCACCTTACCATCGAAATCTTCATCCATGTCTATGTTGGATAGAGCCTCAGAGACAAAATCTGCATCTATATTTTTGTTAACCACATCGCTGTCATCTAGCGTCCATTTAGAACCGTTCTTCTTTAGTATCCCAATATAAGTAAGGTTACTTAGATACTCAGGACCAGCGGTAGTTTCAGATCCGAATACGGCTTCATTATCAAAAGTAGTAGATAGCTTTAGTGAAACTGGAACACTCTGCCATTCGAGGTTTTGTCCCTCATACGACTCTTTTCTGTGCTTGCCACCAATAAGCATAACTTCCATAGCGAATGACTTATTCGAAGTCCAATCAAAGCCTTTGAGCTCATCTGCAGTAGTGAACATACTGTCCTCGTTCATAAACTGTCGTTTATTTCCGTAGTTGACCGCAATCGCACTGTGCTTAATGTCTTCGATAATAGGCTTTGTCGGGCCTTTATGAACTTTACTATGTAAGACAAAATCTAGCGTTAACAAGTCTTTCTCTGACACACTATTTCCGTTCGCAATAAAGCCCGATTTAGCAGAGAGTGTATAGTTATGGTTTGTATCGACTCCTACAGGAATCTGTCTAGGTGACGTAATAAATCGTCCGACTGTCTTGTCCACTCGTACTGGTAGCTTATAGTTGCTTCCAGATAGAGTGAACTCATAGGTCATATTTTTGAAGCCACCGCTGTTTACATATTCTTTGAGTACATCTTGTTGGGAGTCAATTTTTATCACCTGCCCAAAAATCGGACCGAGAGCAACTTTAGATAAGTATCCGCTATAATCGACTAAATCGTGCTTAGCGATCAAAGGCTTCACTCCAGAGAAGACATCATCGCCAAAGTAAAAATACGGTTCAAACTCACAACCAATAAGGACTTTGCCGTCTGCTTTTTCCGCCTCAAAAAATTCGGCCAACTCACCTTTGGGATCTACACTAAATTCCTCGTGTTTCATCGGCTTGAACATCAAATTAAACTTAGGTCCACTGGTATTAAGTAAACCGTCAGTGCGCTGATAAGACATCTCACACTGAAACACATTTGACGTCATCTGTTTCAGACTTTGTTTGCCTAACACCATTTGCCACTTCAAACGGTGGAAAGGCGATAATCGCACCTTTTTATTTGCTTTTAATCGTACCTTCTCCCACTCATCAAAGGTGACCCATTTAGAGTTGTCATGAGGCTCAGAGACTAATAACCTAACGAACCCTAGGTCCTCCTCTGATAATTTTTTAGACTCAACATTAAATTGTGTAGCAAACTCTACTAAGCCTCTTTGTTGATCGCGATTATAGAGCTTGTCTTGCACTGGAAACGCAACATTAAACGCCCCAGAAACATCTTTCCTTTTTGGAGCAATATAGTTTGCTTTATTACGAGTGATGACTTGTTCAGCGATTTCTTCACCGTAACTTTCAATTAGTTGCTTGTGTCCCTCACGACGCATGAGTTCTTGGAGCCACAAGTTACACAAATTTTCTTTTAACTCTGTGTTTAATACCCAGCCATCGGTTTCTATAAATCGCTGAATGTATTCATCGATGGCTAGTGTTCGCCACTGTTCTGTGAACTCTTGTTCGCCCTCAGAACAAGCTCTTTGAATCAAAAGCACCAAACCATTAATAGCAAGTGCACGGCGTTGATAGCGCTTAATCAACTCCTTTGCACCCGTAGCTTTTCCTAAGTGCTCAACTAACGCATCTGAAGACGAAAAATACAACTCAGTCAATTGGGTATCAATCTCAGCCAGTGAATCAATAATTTCTGTGGTTTCATGGCTAAGCTGTTCAATTGCAGATATGCTTTTTCTAACTTCGTTGTAGGAAGACAAGTAATAATCGAAGAGCACAGAGTCTAGCAACTGGGCGCCACTCATCAGCATTTTCCCGCCTTCTTTGACAACGAAAAAGCCTCTTGCTGCCTGTCCTATTATCGGAACATAGCAAGCCATACCAACGATCATCTCGAAGATAGCTAGCTTGAGCTCTTTTGCAATTGCTTCTTCTCCCAAGTTCGCATCTAACTGAGCTAAACGCGCTTGCTCCATAGCCTTAAAGCCGAGTCGACTCGGTGGAATTCTCGCCGCAAACTCTTGTAGATAGATGCGAACTTCAACACGTCGGTTAATATTAAGTTGCGCGTTTTCGCGTTTGATTTCGTTGTTTGGTACCTCGACTATCGGTCGACGTTCGCCAAAAAAACGAATACCACTGACTGAAGAAAAGAACTCAGCAACATGCTGCGCTCGCTGTTGCGAAAGGTTTTGGTTATATTCTGAATCACCGTTTTGACAGGCATGCCCTTCGATTTCAACAACGGCATTTGGAATCTTAGATAATTCTTTATCGACCGCAGCCAAATACGACAAGTGCGGGGCTTGAACCTGGTTGTTATCAAAAGGAAAAACTAAGCGTAAACCGGCACCTTTATGGTCTTTAACAAACATTGCACTGTCTTCAGCAACGTCATTCGGAATACTGTCAGTAAACGTTACATTGTCGCCTAACTTATCTATGATTTGCTTAAGCAGTAATTCCCCGCTCTTCAGACTTTCTTTCCAGACAGGTACCCAGTTCAGATAATCGCGTGATACCTGCTCAAAATAACTTTTCCTGAGTTTAGCTTTCTCTTCTGCTAAGCGTAATTGCTCGCTTTTGTCAGTGATCGCTTTTATCTCATAGAAGGTGTTAATTGCATTGAGCCCGGCCCCAGCAAAGGGCGACAAAAAGCTTTTGACACTGCCGTTACCTGTCAACCACGTTCTAGCAGCACTCCCCGCCACAACGTGGGCATTGCCATTTCTCGCAGGTTCAATCACCTTGGTAAAGAACTTACTTTTATCAAATCCTTTCTCTTTGAGGAGCGCTTTTAAGCCCACTTGAGCTGCACGCTCGGATTCAGATGCCGCTTGGCGTAAATCTTGAAGAGTTTGGTAAGCTGCTGCGGTAGCCGATACCCCAAATGAAAACTCCAATGCCGAAATCATGGCTGGAGGTAATGCGCCCTTATCTACTTGCCCCCAAAACGTGTTTGCTAAACTCCCAATCACATCATGTTTACTTGATGGGTTTTGATGAATATTAATGCCAGCATTAACCAAACTTGGTGTCACTTTTGTGCCAATCTCCCACAGTGCAGCACTCATACTGGCAGTCGTTCCGCTATTCTCTAGGTTTTCAAGCTCCCCCATTCGGAAGGCTTGTAGAGCTTTAAACTGCGTAGGAAATTGGTATATCAAAGACTCTTCAAGTGAGATCATGTCGCCCGCAACAACCGCGATCTTACCAAACGGTGTCGTTTGGCTAAGCGTGATGTATTCTCGTAGCTCGTAGCTGACTCTAGTAGCATCACCAAATTCATCATACTCTTTGGTTACATTAGTGGCATTCTGTGCAAACTCAGGTATCTCATCGATGAGGTCAACATCAAAAACCACTTCAATGGTGTACATGCCATCAGTAAAAACCTCCGACGCCAACGGAAACAAAGCTATTGGACGATGCGAATCACTGTTTCGGTCAAGTTGTGCTTGCGTTATGATTTCTTCGTCTTGCAGGTTGAGGTGCTGTCCGCTCTCCTCATCAAAACGAGTAACTTTAACAATTGCATCAGCATACTCTTGTGTTGAAAATGCTACTGCGAGAAATGAGAACGTGGGTACAATAAAGCCACGAATGGGCTTATCTTCAGGAACAGAGTCATACCACTTGTTATACGCAACTTGCTCATCAGTTAGTGCTTGAGTGCCCGCTTCATATTTAGGCGCAAGTTGTGAGCGCTTTACTTCTGTGACAGCGTATTCCACTTTTTTTTCTAGCGAGTTCAGTGTTTTCTTGCTCCCATTTCCCTTTAGATTTCCTAAGATAGAGGCAAGTTCTGAGCACGCCTTTTTGATTGGCCGAGCATTACTCTGGGCACCAATCGCCAACTCTGTGAGCATTGACCATTCAGGAAAAGACAGCTTGTACGTCTTCTGTGCTAACTCATGTACTGGCGAACGCAGTACCAAAACCTGATTGATATTGGTTTTTTGGTTTTTCTGAGTAGAATCACCCAGTACATGTAAACGACCTAAATCGTCTGTCGCCCAAAGGGCTGCGCTTTCCTCACCTAAATTTATTGCAATGGGAAGCCGTGACATAGGGCGGATATTTTTCAACTCTTCTAATGAGGTCAGGTCTTTTTCGATATTGAGTGCTTTATATCGAGGGTTCTGTGCATCCCCAACATTAGGAAAATCGACACCAAACAAATAGACATCTGTTGGTAAATACTTAAGGTCATTACTCATCGTTTTCTACCTCCAGAAAACGCCCGCCGTCAGCATCGGCATTATAAAGCACTGGGGTTTTAGCAACTCTGCCAGAATGAATCACCTTCCATGACTGAGCGCCATTTCCATTCATTTCATAACGGTAATCTGACCCATAACGTCTAATGGTTATTTTTGCTGCTCCTCTCTGTGTTTCATTACCGTTGTTACTGATATTTACAACTTTCGCATAAACGTTCTTTTCATCGCCTTCCTTAGAAAACGCAAGCCAAGTTTGCTCCTCAACATTGATCAGCACCTTACGATACGAGTTTATGCCCCATACATATTTACCATTGGGGCTGATAGCAATTTGGCGGTAGATGCGCTTCTCAATATCGATGGAGTCTTCAAACTCTTTTTCAGGTAAAATCGTGTATAAGCGTTTGAGTGTCTTGGCGTCATAAACTCCCACCCCCAAGCCCGCGGCATTGATTAACTTGCCATCTACAATGACCGTATCTTCAGACAACGGTACATCTACCTCTTCTTTGGTTCCCGTCGCGAGTGTGTATTTAAAGCGCTTAAAACCGTCTGAGAAATAGATGTAGCTAGAATCGTCCGCCCAGACCAAATATGGCTTAGTACTCGCGCTACCCAGCTGAATGGTCTGTTGCGTTTCTAAGTCAAAGATTGCCTTTATCAAAGGCCCACCAAAGCTATAGGCATAAGCCACATAACGATTATTGGGTGAACGACTCGTCACATAGTTCTGTGGTGAAGCTGTACTTGGTATATCATCTGTGACTAAGCGTAAATCTGTCCCATCAATTTTCACGCTCCAAATTTTGTAGCCGTTTTCGTAATCATTTACGAGTGGGTCGTTAAACTTAACATTATTCCACCAAAACTGAATTCGAGGTTTGTCATAAGAGCTCGCATCAGATAAATCTTCACGAGGCCACTCTTTTGCTCGGCGTACGGCATAACCTGGTTTGACAGGAAGCGTACCTGGGTATTCAGGCTTAGACAGATCTTCAGAGTAAACAATAAAGTTATGCTCACTTTGCCATTGGCAGCGTGGTCCTGTCACATCTTTGCGTTCGAATGACGTTGTTTCACCAACGTTGTAACAAGCCTTTTGAGCGGGTTCTTTTTCTGCGGTTTGTGTTGTTGCAGTATTCGAAGTTTGATTACTTTCTTCACCACAGCCTGTTAATAACATAACTGTCGAAAGAAGCGTGATACTTAACGTTGTTCGTTTCATTTTATAATAGTTCCGTGAGTTCAATGTCTTGATAAATTACTGACATTAAGACCGTTTTATCTGAGTTATGAGATCGGCAATGACGGGTTAGATTGACCCTTTTAACTTCTGGTAACCAACCACTAAACACGACTTCTTTGCAGTACTGATCCACAAACTCAGCCTCGCGCAAAAAAATCTTTTGGCTCCATGTTTCATCAACACACGTCAGTTGGAAATAATCATCTGGTTGATCGCATTGGGGATTACTTTTATAAGTAATTACGACGCCTTCGCTTGGGGAGTTAACAACAACGGCAGCAACACCCTGCTCTTTTTGACTGACGGCATTGTAATCTGATTTGCTTGGCGCTTGAGTATCCAAATTCGGCAACGAAATCACAGGTTCGGAGCTCGCATCAAAGTTGTGAGCAGAAGAATAATCACAGAGGTCTACTTCAACCGCTTTTTCATTATTCCCACTCTTTAATTCATTGAGTTGCTGAGTATTGAGTTGAGTCCGAGAATAGTAGAGAGCAACATCACTTTGTACGCTACCGTTTATTTTGTATGGAAGCCAAATATGAGGCAAAGGAACACCAAGCGGCTCTCTCTTTGTTTTACTTCCAGCCTTAAATGGACTCAATTCGGTTTGAAGTAATTCTGTGTATGTTTCGCCTTCGTTAGGCCAACCAGCGACCACTACCTCAACTTCTTCTGCAGTAAGACCAAAAACACGGGCGCAAGCATATTCGTCCAACACACCCTCATAGACTTTTTTACCGTCTTGGTACAACTGAAACGCTTCCCCTGACAGAAATGCTTCGGAGTCTTCATCATATAAACTAATATCGACCGATCTCTGAGGCGAGGACTTAGTGCTTTGGTAGAGTGATAGATCGACATCAGAAAAGCGTCCGTCGTTTTGAACTTGGATTTCTCGCCAAACTTCTGATTGCCAAACGACATAAATGTAACCGCGATCGATAGATACATACCCTGAATCACTCTTATGAACAGGAACCAAAGGCACCAAAACGTTATCCCACTCATCCATCTGAGTTTCTTTATCAACGGGTTGCAGGTCTTCGGCGAGTTTAAGCAAGATTGGCTGAGGTTGGTCGGAACAAGGGATTTTGATATAGAGCGTTTTGCCCTCAGCTTCGAGATCTTTAAACGTCGCGAGGCTGCGGTGTTTGTTTTCTGTATCGGCCTTGCCTACAGTAACTTTTTCTTTTTGAGCTTCGGTTTTTCCCAACATCAAACATGCTGCATTACTAGACCACTGCCCTGCAAACTCAACAACGATTTTTTGATCTGGGCTTGGCTCAGAAGGTACATTCGTGTAACTACGAACTAAAGCAACATCGTCAGTAACCTGCTTGTAACCCGCTTTAAAAACTTTGCTTTCATTCGAAGCTGATACAGAGTCAACGAGTGTTTTAAGTCTAGGGAAGCTTTGTAACTGAGAGTCCTTTAATGGCGACCTACGAGCAAAGGAAGATAAGGAGACCCAACTGCCTTTCCCAAGTTCGGCTCTAATCGCTGCTAGCAATCCGCTGGTCGTTTTTTTAGAAGAAAGAGAAATCTTTTGCGCAAACTCTTTAGGGAGGTTTCTGAGGATGTCATCTGAATTTCGCAAACGCGAAAGCTGCCCTATACACTCGTCTGGTGTAAGAACATAAGATAGCTCACTGGAGGATAGCTTCGAGCTAGGTATAAATTTGCAAACTAAATGCATTTGAATTCTCCACAACCAACATCGTAAATATGGTTGCGGTGACAATTAAGCTGATAAGGCTTACAAGTACGATTTGGTCTGCGTATCCTACTTACTTAGCCATTTATTTTCAACGAGATAGAAAAATCGCCCGAAATCAAAAACACCAAAAAAATGGTGATTTTTACTATTAAAACATGCGATTTGACCACAATAAAAGCCAGTAACATCACCCACTCTGTCAAAATGGTAAAATCTTACTATCTAAAAAAATTTAATTTATGGACTGAAGTTAACAAAAATCGTAGTAACGTGTGCTTCAGGTAAGCACGAGGAAATTCAGAAGTTTATGAGGTGCCCTCCTCAGCAACAAACAACAAATTGACTGTTACTGAGGAAGTTTAAATAAAAAGGTGAGCGCATTACGCACTCACAAAAGTAACTGCTCTGAAGCTTGCTAGGATTAAATTTGCTTCATCGCGAGTTAAAGAGGTGAGGTATTACCCATCGACCTCATGCAGAACACTATACTCAGAGTATAGAAACGAGCGTAAATATATAATATTTAAAAAGATTTTCAACGCGACACATTCACCACAGCTCCTGCCGAGCGACCATCACAATCACGTCATACACACCTAAAAGCAACATTGGCCTAGTTATTATAGTTATTCAGCCTTGTATTAAGACGATTCATTAATTCGAGTAACTTATCAATAAAGGCAATTATTTTGATAAATATCACAAAAAGTCCCAAAGAAATAAAGCGAGCTAAACGCTCGCTTTATTTATGCCGCATTTTTTAAAGTTTTGTTATCACTAAAATATCGGTTGTAAACAGCACCTAAGGAGGCTGTACTTGCGAAACGATCATAGTTAAATGTTGCTTGAGCCTCTTCGGCAGAGGCGGAAAGCTTGTTGGTACCATTTACATAAATCGTCACTACCCCCTCCTTCAGTCCTGAAAGATCTAAATCAGTTGTCCATGAGTCTGAAAGCACGGTTGCCATGCCTGTGGCTTCTGTACCATCAGCGTCGACTGCTTTGATATCTATGAACTCACCATCTTCAAACCGTTCACTGCTACCACTTACTGTCACGCTTTCCACTCCAGTAACATCTTTGATAACGTCTAGGTGTATTGTCGGTGTAATTGGCATGGAGTAAGCCGTGTTCTGACTACCGGTATTCCCTGATAAGTCTTGGTAGTCACGAACAAGCAACGTCACATTCAGCTCTGACGTGCTTGGTACCACCACATCACCAGTCCAAACACTTGGGTCCGCGGTTGCCACTAATGAAGTGATCGTCGTGCCACCTAACTCCGCCACAGCGGATTGCAGATCTTTATCGAATTCCAGCGTCACCGTCACGCTTTGGCCGATGGCTTGGTGCTCAGGCGTAAACGTCACGTTAGTCAGCGTTGGCAGAGACTGCGCCAGTGTAAAGCTCTGGCTTTCACTCACTTCAATGCCGGCTGAGTTCGTCCCCGTCACCATCACGGTGTAAGTGCCGTTGGTTTGGTGACTCATATCAATCGCGTCACTGGTCCAATTGCCACCGGCTTGTACCGTCGCACTGCTGCTTTTCAATACCGTCGCGCTGCCTTGGGCCTTTACTTCAAGACGCAGGGACTGACCGTCAAAACGTGTCGACGTGCCTTCGAATTGTAGCGTGGCGGCATGCGTTTCATCCACATTGCCCACTGGCGTGATGGCTAAGGTCGGCGTGATCGGCATGGAGTAAACCGTGTTCTGGCTACCGGTGTTTCCTGATAAGTCTTGGTAGTCACGAACTAGTAACGCCACATTCAGCTCTGACGAGTCTGGTACCACTACATCACCAGTCCAAACACTTGGGTCCGCGGTTGCCACTAACGAGGTGATCGTCGTGCCACCTAACTCCGCTGCGGCGGATTGCAGATCTTTATCGAATTCTAGCGTTACCGTCACGCTTTGGCCGATGGCTTGGTGCTCAGGCGTAAACGTCACGTTAGTCAGCGTTGGCAGAGACTGCGCCAGTGTAAAGCTCTGGCTTTCACTCACTTCAATGCCGGCTGAGTTCGTCCCCGTCACCATAACAGTATAAGTGCCATTGGTTTGGTGACTCATATCCATTGCGTCACTGACCCAAGTGCCACCAGCTTGTACCGTTGCACTGCTGCTTTTTAGTACCGTCGCGCTGCCTTGGGCTTTAACTTCAAGACGCAGGGACTGGCCGTCAAAACGTGTCGACGTGCCTTCGAATTGTAGCGTGGCGGCAAGCGTTTCATCCACACTGCCCACCGGCGTGATGGCTAAGGTCGGCGTGATCGGCATGGAGTAAGCCGTGCTCTGGCTACCGGTATTCCCTGATAAGTCTTGGTAGTCACGAACAAGCAACGCCACATTGAGCTCCGACGTATTTGGTACCACCACATCACCAGTCCAAACGCTTGGGTCCGCGGTTGCCACTAATGAGGTGATCGTCGTGCCACCTAACTCCGCCGCGGCGGACTGCAGATCTTTATCGAATTCCAGCGTTACCGTCACGCTTTGGCCGATGGCTTGGTGCTCAGGCGTAAACGTCACGTTAGTCAGCATTGGCAGAGACTGCGCCAGTGTAAAGCTCTGGCTTTCACTCACTTCAATGCCCGCTGAGTTCGTCCCCGTCACCATCACGATGTAAGTGCCATTGGTTTGGTGACTCATATCCATTGCGTCACTGGTCCAAGTGCCACCGGCTTGTACTGTCGCGCTGCTGCTTTTTAGTACCGTCGCGCTGCCTTGGGCTTTCACTTCAAGACGCAGGGACTGGCCGTCAAAACGTGTCGACGTACCTTCGAATTGTAGCGTGGCGGCATGCGTTTCATCCACACTGCCCACTGGCGTAATAGCTAAGGTTGGCGTGATTGGCATGGAGTAAACCGTGTTCTGGCTACCGGTGTTTCCTGATAAGTCTTGGTAGTCACGAACTAGTAACGCCACATTCAGCTCTGACGAGTCTGGTACCACTACATCACCAGTCCAAACACTTGGGTCCGCGGTTGCCACTAACGAGGTGATCGTCGTGCCACCTAACTCCGCCGCGGCGGATTGCAGATCTTTATCGAATTCCAGCGTTACCGTCACGCTTTGGCCGATGGCTTGGTGCTCAGGCGTAAACGTCACGTTAGTCAGCGTTGGCAAAGACTGCGCCAGTGTAAAGCTCTGACTTTCACTCACTTCAATGCCCGCTGAGTTCGTCCCCGTCACCATCACGATGTAAGTGCCATTGGTTTGATGACTCATATCAATCGCGTCACTGGTCCAAGTGCCACCGGCTTGTACTGTCGCGCTGCTGCTTTTCAATACCGTCGCGCTGCCTTGGGCTTTCACTTCAAGACGCAGGGACTGGCCGTCAAAACGTGTCGACGTGCCTTCGAATTGTAGCGTGGCGGCATGCGTTTCATCCACACTGCCCACTGGCGTAATAGCTAAGGTTGGCGTGATTGGCAATTCGTGAGCGGTGTTATCCTCACCTATGTTGCCAGTCAAATCTTTAAACTGACTAACAACCAAGTCGACACTTAACAGCGCGGTACTCGGAACTTGTACATCACCAACCCAGATCTTTTTATCTGCCGTTGCTGACAGAGAACTAATGCGATTGCCGCCAAGCGTAGCGGTCGCCTCTTGGAGCTCTTTATCAAACTCAAGCGAGACACTCACGCTTTGCCCCACGCTCTGATGCTCGGGGTTAAATGTCACATTGGTTAGTTTTGGTAAGGTTCCTTCAACCGCGATACTTAAACTGCTTCCCTTTCCAGGAATGGTGTTGGTACTTTGGTAGCTATCATCCTCTACCTGTATTGTTATGTTTTTATCTTGTTTTTCTGGGCTGACATAGTTAACCGTCCACGTAATATTATCTGAAGTCGACCAAGTATCTTGTTTTAACGTTCCTGTTGCACCGCTATCACTAGCGACAAGATGGACATCTGAGATATCAAAGTTCGTAACTTCTTCTGTAAAGTTAAACGCAAGCGTAATCTCTTCGCCTCCAAAAAGAGGGGCGCTTGAGGCGGTAGAGATACTTAGCCCGGGAACGGTTGCCGCTTCCACATGCGCATCAATAGAACTTTCACTCTTGTTATCCACCTTGTCTGTTGCTGCCACCGTGATCGTATGATCGCCTTTCGGTAACAAATAGCTGATGACATAAGGCCCCGCTTCGGTTGTCGGCTCAGTAATCGCTTGAGGAACCACTGTGCTACCACCACTCACCGCTTTTGACGTGACGAGATTTAAATTTTTATCTGTAATGTATGCACTAATTTCTAGTTGATACTTATCGTTTGTCGGCACCTTAGAGGTTTGATTAGCACTTAAGCCCGAAATACTTGGAGCGTCATAATCAACAATAGATTCGATAACCTTTCCATCATAACTTTTGCCTAGTAATTCAAAGCTTGTATTCTCTCTTCCAACTGAGTCCGTCACCGTCACCTTAAGGGTATATGACCCTTGGTTATCGACGGCAAAGTTCATCATTCCATTACCACTAGATGAGATAACATCGCCTGAGTAACGCAAGGAATCACCGAGGCTTGGAATAAGCTCCACAGAATATTGTGAAGCTTTCACTCTTTCTCCTTCCACCGTAGATACCGTAAACGGCTGGCTTGCCTTGGTTAAAAACAGTTTCCCACCCTGCAAACTCGTAATTCCATCGAAATAAACTGTGACTTTAGGAACACTAATATCAATGACTTTTCTGATATCAAAATACAGTCCGACGCTATCTGTCGCTTTGATATCAACCGTGATTGAACCACGCCCCTCTAACTGAGATTTCGGTAGTTCAAAGTACGTAGATGAACCGTTCCCATCCTCTACTCTTTCTTCTTGATAGCTTGGGTTTAAAACCGAATAGTTTACTTTTGCCAGGCTGCTACCAGTGTCCGTTATGTCGAAACGAAAACGAACATTATCTGGATTTGTTGGCGATTCAGTTACGATAATCTCATCGCCAACACTTGGAGGTGTGTTGTCAACTTTAATATCAACGGTCGCTTCACCGACTCTCGACCACACATCCGTTGCAGTAATCGTTGTCCTGATCGTTTTTCCATCCGCATCGCTAGGAAGTTCACTTGTAAATGTTGAACACTTGTAGGTTGGATCATCTGCACACACCTCTAATTGTGCAAACTTCTCCGGATTATCTTTATAGTTGTAGGATTCCGTTCCAAATCTGGCCATCACATTGTCTAGTCTAGAGTTTTCATACAGCTTAATTCTGAACTTGGCGACAAGCTGCTGACCATTAATGGTTGTGTTTCCGACCGGATCAGTAATTTCGACGACTACCGAACCTTTAGGTAATTCAAGCAGTAGATCGTGCTCTGGCGTCAAGTTTCCTGCTAAATCAGATAAGTTCTTGATTTTGTATTCTTGAGTTGTACTCAGGCCATCAATAATATCGGCATAGGATTCAGAATACGTACACTTGATATTTCCAACACCTTTGGCACAAGTCGTTGGTGTATAAGCTTTGTTGCCAAGATTACGAACCAACTTTGGATATTCATCTGAACTTTCGGTATTCACGCCTGATAAAGCATCATTAAAAGAGAGCTCAAATGTGAGCATCTTCTTCTTCAAAGCTTCATCAAACCAAACATCACTTCCTTTAAAACTGTATGAGTTACCATCTACGACTGTCGGTGCATCAATATCCACCATCGAGAAATTGAACTTGTTGATCGTTTCACGCCCATTTGTACCCAAGGTTTTAGTGATCAAAGTAACAGGTGCTTTGGTCATGTTTTGCCCAACATTGACACTACAACTGTAAGGTTCTTGCGATACGTTGATAACACCAGAAGTTGGTTGCTCATTAGTTGGTGGCGCATCTAGAGAGTTGTATTCTTCACGAACCCAACACTCTAACGTTTTGGCTTTGACCGCACTCAATGTAGTAAAGGTGACATCAAGAACACCATCAGATAAGTAATTTTGGAAGTCCAGCGGGCTTTCAACTGTTAGAACCACGCCTTCACGCTGTACGCTAAAGGTTTGGTTTACTTTTCCAACCTTTCGGTCTTTTTCATCAAGGTAACGAACTTTGTTATAAACCTTGATATCAAGTTCATAATTACCATCTTTGGCAATTTGTGTAGAAAGCAACGTTGCCGTCCAAGTGCCATCTGCAGTTTCTGAGAACGTAAAGTTAGTCCCGTTTTGCTCTCCAGAGAATCTATACGTTGAGTCAATTCGATCAACGCCACTATCATCAACAATATCAAGCGTAAGTACGATATTCCCATCTTGATAGATGGTGTTGTTTGTAATTGGCGTTCCATCCGTGTAACTCATCGCCAGCGTCACCTGCGGGATTGAGTTGTATACTTTGACGGTAAAATCTTGCTCATCACTGGTTAAGGTTGTGTTGCCACGAACATCAGACCCTTTTAAACGAATCTTGTGTGTACCCGAACCTAAATCACCAAGACTCACTTTGAGATCTTCATTGATTTTTTTACCTGGAGAGCCAGGTAATGGCTCCAGATCGCTAAACGTCCAATACTCTAGGCTTTCTCGATTGACACCATTAATTGAAACATCACCGTTTGCATTTAGGTCTAGCGCCGTTAGGTCAAAGACATAGTTACCTAAGTAGTAGTCATTCGCATTGAAACCACTTAATCCTAATGTTGGTCCATCACGATCAAGAATAACCTTGTGCGTGTTAGAACTAGACTCAAAACCATAAATATCGGTTGCTTTTACATACAATGACGTTGTTTTTTCATCTTCAGAAATGTCTATTTTATCTGTGTCACTCTTGATAAGAGACATGACAAACTCTTTAGATGAATCCGTTGGCACAATTGTCTTAATTGGCGAATCTTTACCACTTTGATACAGCGAGACTTGCTCAAGGTCTGAATCGTCTATTACGGATTTAAATCGCACATTGAACTCACGCCCTATGACATAGTTCTCTTTAGACAATGTGTCTTCAACCCAAGGCGTATTTAGGATGATTTCAGGGCCTTTGTTATCGACTTGGAAGGTGAATTTCCCTGTTGTACTGACATTGGCAGGGTAAGCGTTGTCCGTCGCAGTGACGTAAAATTCATTCCATTCATCGTAATCAAATGCTTTTGAAACCAGTTGGACTTTGACGTCAGGCTGTTCACCAACTAGGTATGGTACGTCACACGCCTCTGTTAGAGGGTCACAGCTTTCTAATGTCAGAGCCTGACCAGATCCGCGGCGCAGATCTATTTTTACGTTATTGCCAGAGCTTAACGTCCCCCAATCAATGACAGGTGTCCATTGGTTATTACCGCCTAAACGGCTTTGAACCTGCTCACTTTTTACAATAGGGGCTTCAGAGTCGATACGAATATTGAATCTCGGAGCGGTGCTAGTTAACTCTGAAACGGAGTTACCTAAGTTGTCCTCTGCTGCTGCAACAACTAACCAATCTCCATCACCAGGATAAATCGTAGAGCCTTGATTTGAACAAATCTCGCCCGTACATAGTTTGACTTTAAACGCGTCTTTCGAGTTACTTGCAAAGTTTTCTGGTGTGTATGTTACTTTTTCACCGGTTTGCTGGTAGAAAACAAGGCCCCTCGAGGCAAGCTTATCACCAACAATATCCTCAACGTTGAAGGTTAATTCATGAGTATTGTTCGCATTTAAATAAATACCGTTTTCTACAGGTTTACCATCGACATCATTGGGTGGAAGGTAACTGGCCTTAGGGAAGTCGTTATCAATAAACACCGATTCTATAAACGGAGATTTACCATTGTAACCATACGCATTGCCATGTGGGTCCATAGCACTGGTCTCCACGGCAAACTCTATAATATCTTTTAGTTCACTAGACTGGGAGTTAAGGGTGAAGAAGTACTCTTTTCGATAAGCATTGCTGCTGTCTGAGTTTTCTACGATGTTGATGTCCAGTGGTATTTCAATATTTGGCTCATTGGCTTGATACCACATCGTGCTAAACTTCGGGCCGTGAGCGTCGGTTCCTACAATACCAGAAGGATCGTCTAGGACAATTTTAGAAACAACCTCGCCAGCGATATAAAGCCTATTACCAACCATCGTCTCTCTACCGCTTTCAATGGTTAATTTTGGCTGCGGAGGCAAGGTATCGATACTGCTACCCTCTGTATCAAAAATGTTCTTACCATTTAAGTCAGGATTAGCCATCGAAATATCATCAGCATAGAGCTGCGCGATATTGGTCTCAATACCGTATTTGCTCGCCATGATTTCATAATAGGATTGCGCCAGATCTTTTCGGTAAGTTTCGGCGCCAAACGTGTAAGAATCGAGCGTAACTTGACTTCCTCCTGCCCCTACACCATTTGCTTTTCCATCGTAGCTAAAATCATCGTAAATAGCAGATGCAAAATCTAATGAGTTATTTCTTGGCATTCTCTCGGCAATACTATCAATTGCTTCAACAAGGAATCGGTGTAGATAGTCATTTGATGGCTTGTCTGGAATCGCTTTAGTCGTAAGCATTTCATTGGTTGCATAAGACACAACCGTTGGGTCAAACCCAAAGAATGAGTTGTTATTCGTACCTGATAACGCGTAGCGCACCTCATCAAGAATTTGAATCGCACGTTCTGAAGTTTTCTCTCCCGCTGTCACTTGATCCCACTGGAAATCAAACAAACCAGTCTGATATGTCGATAGTTCAGTAATATAGTAAGTTTGAGAACCTTTGAGCTTAAAATACACACCAATATTGGCCTTGTTTAAGTCAACCGTTACTTTCTTAGTCCCTGGATCTCTTTTCCATTGGTAATAGTATGGCTCACTGCCTTCGATACCAATTAAACGAACACGCATGAAATCATAATTCACTACGTCAGTTGTGGTTTCACAGCTCGCTACGTCAAGAGCCATGGACTGGTCACTTTCCAGTTGCTGGATAGTGGTACAACTTGCAAGTGAAGTGAATTCACCACTTGGGCTCAACCCTTCAAGTTGAGCTCGCGCACCAATAAATGGTGTCACCACTTTTATGGTTGGTAGGTCAAAGCTACTTCTAAAATATACTTCTCTTGGAGTGCTTTCGTTATCAGACTCATCGACGGTTTGAATGACTAACTTTTGACTACTGTTTTCTGATACCGATTTAAAGCTGTCACCCAAAATATCTCTTACAAAAGGAATGTAATAGATGACATCCTCTACTCGCCCATTGCTATCTAACAGCGTTTCGTGCGGAATTTTTGCGATGTAATCGTCATCGGATGCGGTTGTGTCAATAACTTGCTGAAGTGAGTAGTTGTTATCGTTGTTTTGGCTTACGAAGTACTTGACGACGAGCTTAAGCTTATTAGCGTTGGAGCCTAAAACCGTATCGGTGTTTACGTCTGAAACTTTCACACGAACATAAGGGATTTTATTCTCTTTCAATAAATTAGCGTTGAAGTTACTAAAATCTATCCCTTTTAATGAGTTCTGAATCCCTAAACTTGCGTACGCATAATCAATCTTCAGGAAATCGCGGCTTGCTTGAACATTGTCTGGGGTGTACGTATCTTGAGAGTAGATACCATCGTAAGTGGTTCGTTCACCATCTAAACCCACATTTACGTACGTCATTGACGTACCTTCAGGATAGGTTATCGTCTGTGCTGGCGCTTGATCGTCACGACTTACTGCATGCTGCGCAGAGCCCGTATTGCCTTTGCTATCCTTCGCTCGAACCTCAAAGACCGTCGTAGATAGGAATTCATCAGTTGGGTAAGCCTTACTAAACTCACAAGCATTTCCAGACTCTACAGTGACAGGAGAACATGTGACGCCCTCATGTAAGCCATCTTTAAATGAAATACTGACAGAACTAATCTCTTGCGAGCTTTCTTTTACAACCCCTTTCAGAACGTATTCTTTAAGTTGGTTATTAATTGCACTCGCCGATGTAATATCGATAACAGGCGCATCGTTATCCCATTCAAAGTTGATATGAAGACCCGAATGGCTGCCTGGAATTAACTCATTACCCAGTACATCCGCTGTATATAAGACTAACCGTGCTGCTGTTACGTTTGAGAGCCCTGTGGCAGGGTTCATATCTACACTATCGATCTCTTTAGTATTAATGTTAACTTTAACGTTGGTCTCTCGAAGGCCAACTTCAAAATCATCAAATTCAACCGAACAGAATGTGCTTCCAAAATCTTGTATGTCGTTACATTGAAATTCACCAGACCAAGAGCCATTAATCTGATACTGAATAAAGGCGGATACGTCTTCTACACCGATATCATCAACAATTTTTAGGTCAACTTTATCGGTGCCTGCAAGTACATCACGGTCAATGCGTGTCACGATAGGCGCTGTGGTATCAATCTCCGTCCCATCTCGCGGTGGAATGATGCCATCTGTACTGCCATATGTACCTAAGTCATTAAGCTTCTTACTAAAGTCGACATAGTCGGCAGCATCAGTACCAGAAATATTGATACTTGGGTCGTTTACCACGATCAAAACGTGCTGAGATAAGTCACGTGTGTAAACGTCGCTGTTTATCTTTTTCTGTCCAAAGCTGAGGGGAGTCACTGCTCCTGAAGTCTTGCTCACTTCAAGACCATCAAGAACACCATCTGCAATAACATCCCGATATTGGATGTCAGCGAAGTGCATCGAAGTGTAGACGTTATCGCTGTTGCCGTATTTTTTTATAAGATCGTAAGAGTAAGACGAGTATGCTGTTAATAAAGCACCGTATTGATGCCCAGCACTAGCAAAACTGCTTTGCCCACCTTTGGTAATATCAATAGGTTTGGTCTCATTTACGTCAAAACCATACATGCTATTGATACTATCCAAAGCGGTTGAAAAGGCACTTTCATCTGTGGCCCCCTGAGAAATTTTGTACTTTGCCAAGCCTGCTGCCAAGTTCGACAGCGGAGTAAGCATTAACTTTTGCTCACTCCCCTCTTTAAAGTTCACAACACCTTCAAATTTAAGTGTCTTCGCATTGCTCACAGATACCGTTTCATTTGTAAACGGATCGGTATAACTCCCCTCTTTTGCAACAACAAAAAGAGGCATTGACGACGATTCAAACTCTAGCAGATAGTTTCCGAAGGCATCAGACGTCGTGTTAGCCAACTTCCGACCTAAGTTTCCATTTTTGAACTCGAAAACCTCAATCTTGGCGCCATTGACTGGGGCGTCAAACACCATACCGGAAATGCTTCCTTTGCTTCTAGCTGGAGGTGTGTTGTCTCCTCCATCACCACCACCACATGCACTCAATAAAAGAGATGTAAGCGTAAGACCTAATGTTAATTTCAGCGTATTTTTAGCGAACATAGTAATTTGGCAAAATATATTTTCCCGAGATTATATTATTGAAAAATATTTTCTCAACGTGACATTAACACCAACAAAATAGGCATAAACACCAAGCCAACCGTCACTTTGACTGAATTATTAAAATTATTTTTACATCCTATAATTATTAACTTAGTTAAAACAGAGGAATTACTCATGCTTTAATGCTAGTTTTTATTTAAAATATTATACTCTACGCACAACTGTCAGTATTGATAAACCAACAAAACTAATGACTATTTTAATAATAAAAAGGAGTGTGCAAGCTCCTACCGTAGCCCTTATCACTACTGCGTTAATCATATTGATTAGCGTATCGCTTTCTCACTACTTCCTCACTCCTGTGGATAGGCTACCTACCATCAAGCCTTTAGAATTCGAAAGTGAGAATGTGCAGCCACCAATTAAAAAGAATACTCGTAGGCAAAAAATCACTATCGGTGTTGTTGAATACTCTTTTGTCGCTTCATTATTAAAATCAGGAGTGAGTCAAAAAGAGATCAACTTGCTATTAGCACTTATCAAAAGCAAGTTTAATATTATTGACTCTATTAAAAGAGGTGATAACTTTATCTTAAGAACTAAATTAAATAGTAAAAATGAAACTTACATTAGTTCTTTTTACTATTTAGGCAGTAAAACTGGTTTATTTATTATCAATGATGGTCACGGTAACGTATTTGATGAGCATGGTGTGTCGATAAATAATCAGTTCATGTTTTCTTCACCCTTTGATAAAAACTACAGAGTGAGCTCTGACTATGACTTAAAGCGAACACACCCAGTGACCAATATAACGACTCCGCACTTAGGCACTGATTATGCCACACCTGTAGGTACACCGATTCGTAGTATTGCTGATGGCATCGTTTTAAAGTCCCGCTACAACCGTTTTGCAGGCAACTACATTAATATCCGCCACACAAATGGCTCTGTATCACGCTACCTACACTTATCTCAGCGCAACGTCCATGTTGGTGAGAAGATCAGCCGAGGACAAGTGATAGGGAAAACGGGTAACACAGGAAGAACAACAGGGCCGCATTTACATCTTGAACTGCACATCAATGGTGTTCCGGTTGATTACGAGCGATACATTCAAAGGCACCCAAACACTGACGTAAATATAGAAATGCTGATTGCAGCGAGAAAAGAAAAAGCAGAGTTAACAGCGGAATGGCAACGGTATGAGCAGTCAAATAGGTAACAACAGCCACTTCGATTCGCTCTTTCTTCATTTATCTGAAGCGAGTCCTCGTAACCCTCTGAGCGCTTCGTAGTCTGTCGCCACTAACCAATTTCAGGATCAAAAAGAGCCGCTACATGCGGCTCTTAATGATTATAATTTCCCGATATTCCATCGGTTTCCCCTTTACCAAACACGTTGTCCTCTTGTTCTTGAACGCAAATGGTACGCGCCCTATCATGTTCACGTAAAAGATCAATAAAAGAATAAAATGATTACTCATTGTATTGGCTAGATATCTAATACAAAGAGGCCCAACAATACCTCTTTCTTACTTTCTAAACAGTGACGCTGTCACGATTATGAGTGGTTTCTATCATATTCAGCGCTTGCCTTTCTCAGCCCTTCTAAATCGTCTGAACATAAAAATCTCTTCAGGCTGTCGATTTTCTTATCAGGCCAATCATATATCCTAAGAGCAAGCAGTTCGTCTATCGTCTCTCGAGAAAAGCGATATTTGACATGCTTAGCTGGTGACCCCGCAACCATGCTGTAAGGCTCAACATCTTTCGTCACAACACTGTTTGCCGCAACGATTGCTCCTTCTCCGATAGTCACACCCGGCATTATCATGGATCGCATACCGAGCCAGGCGCCATCGCCAATATGAGTATCTCCTTTCCCGACGTACGCTTCTTCAATAAAGTCCATAAATGGGTACAAGGAGAACCAATCAGCTCTATGTGTACTGTTTCCCCCCATAACAATGACAACTTCCGCTGCAATACAGACAAAGTCACCTATATGTAACTTATCAATCTTCCATTTTGGTTCCCAATCTCGGCTGAACTCATCGCCTTGTAGATATCTTACAACAGACTCTTCAAAACCGGCGTCCCAACAATCACTGTAATAACTATGTTTACCTTTAATCGTTATATTTGGGTTCGTAACAACTTCATGTAGCAAAGTCACCTTAGACCAATGCTTAGTTTTCATGAATACTCCTATAAATACTATCTAATAAAACACTGTAGATAGTATGAATCTAAATAAACTCTAATAATTACGTAGTTCCTATTACCACTAAAATTCACTTCACCACTGAGCTAATAATATGGTAAGCAGCCTCTACTCTTTCGGCATTAGGGTAGTTTTTATTCGCTAGAATCACTATGCCTATTTTTTCAGAGGGTACATACGCGACATATGCCCCAAAGCCACCTGTTGAGCCCGTTTTGTTATACCAAATGTCACGACCGAGAGTACCGGATTCACTTGCTTGAACCAGTTTAGCGTTGAGAATTACGTCGCTGGAGTTACCCTTCAATAATTGTGAAAGTGAAACGGGGTAATCATAACCCTCCCATCCTACGGCTTGTGTAAACGTGTCGGTATCAAAATACTTAGTATGAGTTCTCTCTAGCGCATTTTCTATATCAGTATTAAGTTGCGCTTGCCCCATATTTGCTTCGATATATTGAAGCATATCTGAGCTTGTTGATTTAATACCATAGGCTTGTGCATCAAGAATACCTGGATTAACTCTAACTGGGTTTCCCTCAGAACTATAACCAAAAGCATAGTTGTTAAGCTTATCCTTTGGTACATCGACAAACGTATTGGTCATACCGAGCTCAGGCAGAATGACGGTTTCCATCATTTCCGTATAATCTGACTTCATACTCAAGGCACCGATGTAGCCAAATAGACCAATACTAGGGTTTGAGTACTTCCTCTTAGTACCGGCTTCGTACTCCGGTTGCCACGTTTTGTAGTACTGCATCATTTCAGCGTCGTTCGTTACTTCGCTAGGAAATTGCAGTGGTAGACCACCCGCAGTGTAGGTGGCGACATGAACTAGCTTGGTATTACCCAGAGCACTATTCTCTAATTCTGGAATATAATCTTTGACCTTGTCATCCATGTCTAGCTTACCTTTTTCTTGGGCATACCCAGTCAAAGTAGCGGCAAAAGTTTTACTGATAGAACCGAGTTCAAAAATTGTGTCGTTGGTGACTAAACTCCCCTTACTTTCGTCAGCAAAACCGTAATTGTAAAAATAACGCTTGCCATCAATCGTTACTGCAACAGCCAACCCCGGAATGTCGTATTCGTTGATTAATCCTTTAGCGCATTCATCAACTACGCTCTTTAATTGACTGCTAACCGTTAACTCCGTTTTCGCAAACGTGACGAAAGAAGTGAGCGATAAAATGGCCAGCAAGGCATTGTTTAACTTCATTGAACCCTCAATTTTTTAATTTTAACTTATAATTAATTTCTAGTTTATTCCAAGGCTTTTAACTTTTTATATAAAAGTAATCCTGACTTGAAGAACTCCAATCGTTAACCCTCGATGAATAACACTGTGTCTTCAAATTTTTAGTGCGATATAAACAGGTCTAAACCTGATCACCGTTGATAGGTAGGCCGGTTAGATACGAATGTAAGTAACATCCGTTTCCAAAATGGGGAAATAGTGTACTCATTACGCTTTCTCCATATCACGATAACGGTATACTAGGTAGATATACTTGGTATATACAGATCCACATCCTCACAACGCTTTAGAACCACTTTTCAACGTCTACAGAGAAAACGATGCCATTTTCACTACACTTCGAAACTGGAAAAGTCACCAGCCAACAGCTTTATTCCGAGATATACCAAGGGATATTAGAAGGCAGATTACGATCAAATGAGAGATTACCGTCAACCCGCATGCTGTCGAAAAAGTTAGGCATAGCAAGAAACACTGTCATTTCGGTGTATGAGCGACTTCAGTTCGAGGGGTGGATAGTAAAAAAGGCAGGGTCTGGCACGTACGTAAGTAATGCTCTAGAACAAACGATGAATCAAGATAAGAGACCAATAAAACACTACCAACTAGGGGTGTTTGGCACTAACGCAGCGAAGAAGCCAGAGATCATCGCACCAAAGAATCTAGACTATGACTTCACTTTAGGCGTTCCTGATCATCAGAGAATAGCAAAGCATATTTGGCGACACTCAAGACTGAGTAGGCTCAATGCATTAACTCCAGAGTTTGCACATGGTGGTGATTTGCAAGGGTTAGCTTGTTTACGAGAGTCTATCTGCGAGTATGTGAGACACTCGAGAGGCGTAATCTGTGACCCTGAAGACATCATCATTACGCAAGGGTGCCAGCAGGCAATAATGACGACTCTCCTTACATTACTCTCTCCCGGGGATCTCGTGTCGACGGAAGATCCAGGATATCCTGTTTTTCGAAATCAAGCTCGATTACTTGGCGCGCAAATAGGCTCCGTGCCGATGGACGACCAAGGTGTTATCGTTGAATCAATCCCTTCTAATACCAAAATTATTTATACAACGCCTAGTCATCAGTTCCCTTTAGGCTTTAGCTACTCAGTTGAAAGGAAGTTAGAACTGCTGAGATGGGCAGAAGTTAATAACGCAATCATTATCGAAGATGATTATGATGCGGAATATCACTACCTCAATACCAGTAAGCAAGGTCTCAAGTCACAAGACAAAAATGACTGCGTCGCTATGATAGGCAGTTTCTCTAAAATACTATTTCCCGGCATACGCATTGGCTATATGATTCCGCCAAAGTCTTTAATAGAGCCAATTTCAAATATGTTATGGCACTTGGGAAGAAGTACATCTGTAGTGTCTCAAATCCTACTTGACGAATTCATGCGTGACGGTCATTTCTCTCACCATTTACTCAATATGAATAAAATCTACAGCGAAAGGTATAATAAGCTAACTCAATTAATTGACAACATAGATTGCTTACAACGTATTCCAAGCCAAGGTGGATTGCATATAGCAGCTGAAGTATCGGGATGCGCGACACAAATGATGAATAAATTTGCTTCATCAAATGTAGCGGTTTACCCATCATCGCATTTTTCTATCAACAACCATTCTAATGCCCTCTTATTTGGATTTGGCATTATTCCTACCCAAAAAATAGAAAAAGCATTTGATATTATTCAATCAATATTGGATTAAAGCAGATATAAAATTATCGTTTTGCTCGGTATCAATTTATCGTCGCAGTTATCAGCATCAGGGCGACAGCCAGCGTGGAACGCTTTTCAACCCAATAAGGGTTCAATACGAACTGTGTCGCTCTGACACGCTTGGTTTGGCTTCAGCCCCAACACTATATTTCTTCGACTGTAAACGTACTAGGTTCAAAGTAAAGCGACGTATCACGCTGACACTTTCAGCGCCACCAGCAACCCTATTGCGTAAATCATCTTCTTTTAAGTTCACATCGAGCATTCAATGAACCTTATTTTTCTAATATCGAACAGTAAGTTCTGCTTAACACTCTATCAAAACACTATCTTTCGCTAGATGTTAAAGAAGAAAAGACTTCAAGGTAATTAAGGATTTGTTATAGAGTATTGACCTATATAATAAAGATCACAATCACGACATTAATCTCCAGTAATTTACCATATCGCTTCATGATCGCTTAGGATACAAATTATCGAAAAATACCAAACCCTAGGTTAATACGCTGTTAACGGCTCAAAAAAATAACGAAGTTGTACCGCAATTATATCAACATCATTTTCATGTAAAAAATAACGAGCGCCTTGGATACCGATCTCCCAATTATCTGAGAGGTTGTAGCCAACTTCTGCACCAATATATCCATCAAAACCATCCACTTCCGTCGTTATCTTGCTGCCTTGATACGTACTTTCAATATCGGTATCCCAGAACAAGCCCCCCAAACTCAGTTTTGCGGACCATGAATTGTATTGCCAGAACTTATAACCGATGTCGAAGCCCATGCCCTTAACAAGGAGTGGGGCTATAGATGCGACATTGGCGTGATAGTCTTCTGGTGAAGTAGTAGCACTACGCAATGTAGCACTACCTTCACCCATATCAATATAACGAATAGTTCCAGACCATTGATCAGAAAAAGTATATCCCAACCCGACAGAGCGATAGAACCCGGTGTTGTCAGTAGAGATTACGTTATCACCTTTAACAGCATCACGCTCATCTGCATGGCTTGACCCCATTTGAACATCAACATACCAGCCCGCTTGACTACTAAAACTAAACACAGCAATTAGTGCTAGAGCACTGTTTCTTCCATAACGTTGCATGGCTCCTAACAAAATCAAAAGCATCAACACCATGCCACCCAATGATCCTGCTGAAGTATTTTCAACCTTTACATCTCTTACCAACTTAACGGTCACTATAACTTTCCCCGCGTCTTGCAGGCCTTGGCTATCCTGAATGATATATGTCAACACATCATTGCCTTCAAACCCTGAGGTAGGGGTATAGGTCACGCTCTGATCTGCATTCATGACCGCCTGCCCATACTGCGCTTGGACTGAAACCAACTTCAATGTGTCGTTATCCGGATCGGTATCGTTAGCAAGGACATAAACCGTGACAGGGGTACGATCATCGGTGGTAATATTATCGTCCACCGCATTCGGATTCTGACTGTTTACCACATTTACCGTCACCTTCGCCGATCCCGTTCCACCATTACCATCCGTTACGCTATAAGTGATCAAAGCCTCCCCGTAGTACTGTGGTTGAGTGACATAACTTAGTTTGTTATCAACCACACTAACACTACCAATATCTACAGAAGCGCGACTTACCTTCAGCCCATCACCATCAGCATCGGTATCATTGCTCAATACATCGATCGTCACCGTACCATTGAGACTAACAAACGCATTGTCGTCAATCGCTTGAGGGGGTGTATTATTGCTTACACGAGCGGCAACGACGCCAGGGTCAACGACACTGCCATTAGCCAATCCGTCATCATCGTTCGGGCCACCGTCTTCAATGGTAAGTTGTACACACCAGTCACCTTCAGTCAGACCCTGTGACCATGAACTGTGCCCTGGTGGCGGACAATAACCAGCCTCGCCAGCACTAGAAGAAACCGTGTTTTGAGCATCCTCAATAAAGTCTATCCACCCCTGTTCAGCGTTATACTTTCGGTACACTGCATTTGCTGGAACAGGTAAACGCTGAGGCAAAACTAATTGATAGCTTTGGCCGGGCAGCGGCAAATTAGTTACTACAAAATCAAAGATTCCCCCTATGCTCTTCATGTTGATATCTTTAGGAAGCTCCTCATCCAGCAATAAAGCTCCTCCTGTTGCGTTAGTCAGAATGGTTATTCCTTTGCGTAAACAGACACCTGGCTGCCCCTCAATGAGGAAGCGATCTTTTTCTGACACAACCTGTTGAATTACGTTACAGTCAGAAATTGCATCAAGATAATCAGGGATACCATCACCATCACTATCATTATGACCTTCTTGATCATCCGGGATTAAGTCGCCATCACTGTCTTCACTCCCGAGCTCCGCCAATGTTTGTACCACTTCTAAATAGACATTCCGTGTCACTGATAATGGTGGAGTGCCATTGTCAGTAACTGTCAATTGCAAATTGTAAATCGCTGAACTCAGTAATTGCGGAGAGAAAGTCAATGTTTCGCTGTACATCTGCCCCGCAATCGCTTGGTTAAGTACATCGCTATCACTACTCCATCTGAAACTGTGTATATCGGACATATTGGCATCACTAACACTGCTCGTGATTGCGACCGGTTCAACACCATTTTCAATTTGGCTCCGCTGCTCCCCCGCCTGAGATACACTTACCGTGACCTTCGGAGCCACATTCTCTTCAAAGATTGTCAAGGTGTAACGACGCTTACTACCTAGATTAAGGGTGCTGTCCAGATCAATCACTAAGGTTTCAACGCCCTCATTTTGTCCATCATTAAGTAGTTCGAACGAAAGTTTGCCTTCGGTACCACTAGGTATCACCACTTCACCAGAGGTGAGCGTGTGGTCATCACTGTCCGTGCTTCCTGAAACCGTATAAGGTATGATTACTGGGTAGCTCGGCGAAGGACCGTTAAGGTGTATCGATACGCTATGATTGGTGCCTTCCGTGGTTTGCGCATCTTTGGAGATACTTATCAGTGGATACACTGTTACCGTTTGACTAGCTTCAGCGACGTTTCCATCAGAGTCTTGAGTGCGCCAATAGACCGTATTAGTTCCAGGTCGGAAAAAGGTCGTGCTGTCGACCAATGAAACAGGTAATAGCTTGCCTGTACTATCTCGTGCCACAGCAGAGCCTAATGCAACTTTAGTAAAGAGCGAAGTTGCGTTCACTTCGATATCTGAAGGTGCGGCTATTGTTGGTGCGTCCAATTTCGCACTTTTAATTGTCACGATTGCTTTCGCGGTGGCCTTTCCACCGTTACCATCTTTCACACTGTATTGCACTGCCACTGTACCAATTGAGGTCGTTACCAATTGGATTTGACTGCCCACAATCGTTGCCGTTCCAGATGTAGGTTTAACCCATTCCAGTTGTAATGTATCTAGATCAACATCGCTGTCGTTGCTGAGTACATCCAATAAGTAGCTACCATCGTTACTCTCGGTAAAGACATAGGTATCATTAACCGCCACTGGCTCATCATTAACGTTGATTACCGTGATGCTAAACGCTGCTAAAGATGTGCTTAGCTCACCGTCTGAGACACTAATAACAATATTATTGGTGCTGCCAACATGCTCATTTTCCGGCGTACCACTTAGCAACCCAGTTGCTCTATCAAAGGTTGCCCATGATGGTTTATTGCGGATTGAAAAGCTCAAGCTACTACTATCAACATCCGATGCCTGCAGCGCAAAGCGGTACGTACTGCCTTCGTTGACGGTAAGAGCAGGAGTGCCACTGATCACTGGCGCGTCATTGACATTGTTAACCACAATACTGAATCTATTGAGCATTGTGGTCGTGAGACCATCAGAAACCGAGATAACAATGCCCTGATATTTGCCAACATCACCATTATCTGGTGTACCACTAAGCGTGCCTGTTGATGCATCAAAGCTAGCCCAAGATGGCTTGTTCACGATACTGAAGGTGAAGGCTTGGCTGTCAACATCTGACACTTGTGGCGTGAACAGATAGGTGCTGTCTTCATTCACTTGTGTTGCTGGTGAACCAGAGATAACGGGTGCATCGTTAACGTTATTCACAGTAATCGAAAAAGCTGACAATGAGGAAGAAATAGTGCCATCGGATACGCTAATCACGATACCTGGATAAGTCCCCACATAACGGTTACTTGGCGTGCCAGAAAGCGCTCCTGTTGTCTTGTCAAATGTAGCCCAAGGTGGCTTGTTAGCTATCAAGTAGGTCAGAGTATCCGCTGGGTCATTGTCCAATGCCGCGGGCACAAACTGATACACACTATCTTCATCAACTTGCGCCGATGGGGTACCCGTAATCACTGGCGAGTCATTAACGTTATTCACCGTGATGGTCACTAACGCCACTCCAGAGGTAAGTTCTCCGTCACTTACGCTGTAAGTGAAACTGTCCTGACCAAAGAAGTTACTGCTACCCGTATAAACCGCGTGATTGCCTGTGACGGTAACATTACCGTTGACTGGCGATTTTACAATTTGATAGCTCAAAGATGAGCCTTCTGCATCGTTACCATTTAAAGTAATGGTCAGCGGTATTTCTTCCTCTCCCGTAGCACTGATATCGGTCGCGGTTGGTGTATCGTTGACTGCATTAACCGTCAAATCGACACGAACCTCTGTCGAGTCGAGATCACCGTCGTTGACCTTGAACAAGAAGAAGTCGGAGCCATTGAAGTCCGCTTCTGGTGTATAGCGCCAACTATTATTGGTCAACTGCTCTAGCACGCCATGACTGACTTGCTCAGTGATAAGATACTGCAGAGTGTCATCATCGTTATCAATATCTGAACCAACCAGCGTGATCACCAAACTATTGTCTTCATCAAGCGTTTGTGACTGTGCTTGCGCCATTGGTGCGTCGTTGACTGGTGTTACTGTCATGGTCACTGTTGCGGCGTTAGATACAGCACCTGCTAAGTCTGCCACCGTATAGGTGAAGCTATCTTCACCGAAGTAGTTCTCATTGGGGTTGTAAACAATCGCTCCTGACGCCGTCACGTTCACACTGCCATGTGCTGGCGTATCGACGACTGTGACACTAGTGAGTTCAAAACTGTCTCCAACATCGGCATCACTATCATTGCCTAATACATTGACCTCGAAGGAGCCTCCCTCTAGTAGTTGTGCACTGTTATCAACAGCAACGGGGGCATCATTCACTGGCGTAATATTGAGCGTGACGGTTGCAGGCACTGAGACTGCTTGACCACTATCGGTTAGCATGTAGGTAAAGCTATGTTGACCATTAACGTTCGCTGTTGGCACAATCTTTAAGGTCCCATCGACATTGACACTGACCGTGGCAAAACTGTATACCCCCTCTCCTTGACCAAGATCTTGCAGGGTAATACTACTCGGGGTGAATGACCCATCTTCAATATCACTGTCGTTACTTAAAATATCGAGTGTCGATGTGATATCTTCATCAAAAGTAAAACTGTCTTCCTCCGCTACTGGTGAGTCATTGACGGAACCGATATTGACGCTGACCGTGGCCGCAAGAGAAACGCCGCCTTCACTGTCTGCGATCGTGTAAGTAAAGCTATCGCTACCATTTTCATTCGGATTCGGCGTATATACAAAAGTGCCTACAGTTTGATCAATGGCTACTTGCCCTTTTTGAGGCAAACTAACTAACGATAAATCACCCGTTGGGATGCCATCTTCAACATCCTCCGCTTGACTACGCGCGCTGACTGCTGCGCTTGCGGTATCTTCGTCGGTGTTGATGGTCAGCGCTTTAGCGACTGGCGCATCATTTATAGCCATGATAGTGACGGTCACTGTCGCCTCTTGCGACTCCTGCAGCAGGGCATCTTTCACGGTATAGGTAAAGCTATCTGTGCCTGTCTCATTATTATTTGGCGTATAGGTAACAACGCCGTTGCTGATCGACACCTGACCTTTAATTGGTTGCGTTTTAATCGTTGTAGAAGAAGCGACCATGTCATCATTAACATCGGAATCGTTGGCTAACAGATTAAATTGTTTCGCCGTATCTTCCTCAGTCGAGAAGCTATCATCAACTACCGTTGGCGCGACATCGTAGCGTTTGGTCACAGTATCCGTCACTGCATCAGATGCGTTGCCAGCGGCATCGGTTACCACCACGCTTACTGTCAACGTCCCCTCTTGCAAAATAGTGACGTCAATGCCCGTTACTTGCATGGTCTCCGAAGAAATTGTTTGACTAGCGCCGTCAATGGTCGTGGTACCGTCGGTCACGCTATAAGTGAACATCGCGTTCACTTCAGCTGCTGCGAAGGTAAAGCTCATCGCCTGTTCGTTGGTTTTGTTAATGCTCTCCTGATCAATGCTGATGCTATGTCCAGTCGGGATCCCCGTATCCACTGAGATCAACAACTGAGTCGCTGCTGTATTGAGGTTGCCAGCTGCGTCGCTAAATTTCTCGGCTGCAACATCAATAGTTGCATCCTCAGTGCTTTCTTCTGCAGGTGTAAAGGTAGCCGTGTAACTGGCGCTACTGCCCGCAAAGTTAGAAAGAGTTCCTCCAGCCACGGTCACATCGGCTTCGGAAAAATCAGTTGCGGCTTCACTCAAGGTAAACGTGAGTGTTGCCGTTTCACCCGCTTTCAACGCAGCGCTGGAGCTAGTGATACTAACGGTTGGAAGCACAGTATCGACGCTGATGGAAAGTGGTGTAGCTGCACTATTGGTGTTACCAGAGGCATCGGTAAATGTGCCTGTGGCAACTTCAATAGTACCGCTCGTCGCACTCTCTTCCGTTGGTGTAAAGGTCGCAGTGTAGCTGCTACCACTGCCAGCAAAACCAGACAAAGTACCGCCACTAACCGTGATATCCGCCTCGGTAAAATCGCTCGACGCTTCACTTAAGGTAAAGGTAATGGTCGCCGTTTCGTCCGCTTTCAGCGCCAATTTATCACTGGAGATAGTCACACTCGGCACTAAACTATCAACGGTTATAGACAGTTGAGGCGCAGCAGTGTTGCTATTCCCGGCAGCATCGGTAAAGAAATCTGCCGCCACGTTAATCGTCGCTGTACTTGTACTGTCTCTATCCGGCGTAAAGGTGGCCGTGTAATTGTCACCGCTGCCCGCAAAGTTAGACAAACTGCCGCCAGTGACGGTGACATCTGACTCAGTAAAGTCACTTGAGGACTCACTTAAGGTGAACGTGATACTCGCCGTTTCGCCAGAGATCAAATCAAGGTCTGAGCTGCTCAAAGAAACAGTTGGCCTCACGTTATCTAACGTAATTGTTGTGCTATCTATACTGGAGGTGTTGCCCGCCGCATCGCTCTGGCTCGCCGCGACCGTCAGGGTGCCGTTGTTAAACGCACTTACATCAAACTCACTGCCAATAGTCGTCCAAGCCCCGGTATTGTCGGCCGTCACCGTACGACTGACTGAGTTGTTATTGTCCGTGATGGTCACGGTCACACTATTGCCAGCCTCCGCGCCGGAGCCAGCAATCAGCACATCATTGTCTTCTGCCGCATTGACGATACCGTCGATTGCAATCGGCGTGGAAATGGTAACAGCGGATGGCGCTGCGTTATCTAGGGTTACGCTCTGGGTGGCTACGGTGGAGATATTACCTGCTATATCAGCTTGGGTTGCAGACACAGTCAGGGTGCCATTGCTCAAGCCACTGATATCCAGCTCGCTGCCGCTCAGCGTCCAGTTGCCTGAGTTGTCGGTCGTCACCGTACGACTGACAGAGCTGTTGTTATCCGTGATAGTCACGGTCACGCTGTTGCCTGCTTCCGCGCCGGAGCCAGCAATCAACACATCGTTATCTTCCACTGCATTAACAATACCATCGGTTTCAATCGGTGTAGTGATGGTCACAGCTGATGGTGCGGCGTTATCTAAGGTAATGCTCTGGGTGGTCACTCTGGAGGTATTACCCGCCGTATCCGATTGCGTCACAGCAACTATGAGTGTGCCGTTGTTCAGGCCACTGACATCAAGCTCACTGCCGCTCAACGTCCAGCTGCCTGAATTGTCGGCCGTCACCGTACGGCTGACAGAGCTGTTATTGTCCGTGATAGTCACGGTCACGCTATTGCCTGCTTCCGCACTGAAGCCAGCGATCAGTACGTCGTTGTCTTCTGCCGCATTGACGACCCCATCAGTTTCAATCGGCGTATTGATGATTACAGCAGATGGGTCTGCATTGTCCAGAGTAATACTCTGGGTGGCTGCGGTAGAAGTATTACCTGCTATATCTGCTTGGGTTGCAGACACAGTCAGGGTGCCGTTGTTAAACGCACTTACATCAAGCTCACTGCCGCTCAACGTCCAGTTGCCTGAGTTATCAGCCGTCACCGTACGACTGACAGAACTGTTATTGTCCGTGATAGTCACGGTCACGCTGTTGCCTACTTCCGCGCCGGAGCCAGCAATCAGTACGTCGTTGTCTTCTGCCGCATTGACAATACCATCGGTTTCAATCGGCGTGGTGATGGTCACTGCTGATGGGGCTGCATTGTCTAGGGTAACACTCTGGCTAGCTGCGGTGGAGATATTACCTGCTATATCTGCTTGGGTTGCAGACACCGTCAGGGTGCCATTGTTCAGGCCACTGACATCCAGCTCGCTGCCGCTCAGCGTCCAGTTGCCTGAGTTGTCGGCCGTCACCGTACGACTGACAGAGCTGTTATTGTCTGTGATAGTCACGGTCACGCTGTTGCCTGCTTCCGCGCCGGAGCCAGCGATCAACACATCGTTGTCTTCTGCAGCGTTGACGATACTGTCAGCCTCAATCGGCGTGGTAATGCTCACTACGGATGGTGCTATTGTATCAATGGTGACACTTAACGCGTTGGATGCCGAGCTAACATTATCATCGCTATCAGATGCTTTAGCACTTATTGCATGTGTAATACCAGACGCCAACTCATTGGTTGTTATCTGCCAGTTTCCTCCAGTAGCAGTGCCTGTGCCAATAACCGTTGCACCTCCACCGACTTGATCACTGTATAAAGTAACGATCGATCCACTCTCAGAAGTCCCACTAAACGTTGGTGTAGTGTCACTGGTAATATTATCAGTATTTAATGGCCCGGTATCCGAACTAGCATCTAAATCGGGTGTAGATGGCGCATTTGGCGTGGTATCGACTGTCGTAAAGTTAAATGTGGCATCATCGCTGATCCCAGCGAAGCTATTATTTGCGCTGTCAGCCACGGCACTGGATTCAATATGAATGGCGTAGGTCCGGTTCCCTGCCAGATCACTGGTTGGGTTTAAGTAAACTTTATTGTTGGTAACACTGATGCGACCAGCGCCTGGTGATGTTGTTGTGCCATCGCTTTCGGTGGCAACATTAAATACTTCAAAGTCGCGACTGTCGGTAACATTACGAATGGTAATATTGCCGCTCTTCAGCTCAATATTTTCATCGAAGGCAATCTCGATGTTGTTGCTAACAGAAACATTGGTTGCATCATCAGTGGGAGTTGAGCTCGCACTGACAAAAGTAGGCGCGGTAGAGTCTGAAACCGCAGCGTCATCAATCTTGATACTTCTGATAAGATAACGAGAGTCAGCACCCGGACTTCGGGTAAACGCCATAGTCACTGTATCAACGTCCTGCCATGCCGAATCATTAAAATCTGTACCACGGGTCAGGGTAAACAAGTCCTGTAACCCTGAGTTTGCTTCACCACCTTTTGGCAAGGTGACAGTTTCGGTCACTGTTTGAGTATCATTAGAGAAGCCAGTTAACACAAGTTGATACGTTTTATCTGAGTCTCGGGCCGACCCCTGCATAAAGGTAATTTCGTCGAAACTGAAGTTAGTACTTGATTTCTCAAAAAAGCGGAAGCCACGATTGTTGAACTCATTAATCATGGTATTTGAGTAAAGAACACCAGCTACAAATCCGAGGTCATTTAGGCCAGTAAACGGAGTGCCATCCGAGCTAGTGCCCGCATCTAATACCATAGATACAGTACCTGCATTGGTAAGAGTGACTGAGGGCATACCCCCTGTGACGCCGGTCTCCACCTCACTAAAATTGGAACCTGAACCATTAGAGTAGTTAATCGTTTGCTGTGCAGCCCAGGCTCCACCGGAAAAAAACGCTGAGAACACCCATGCTGTTGTAATTGCGATCGCAACCTGACGATGTAATCTCATTTTCCTCTCCTGAAGATGACGGCCTTATCAACATGGCCGGGTTATCATAATCAACTTAAATATTTAATTTTTTTATAGGAAAGGATTAGCTAAAGATTCAGCCAATTCTTTCTTGGTTGATTAGCTGTGCGGTGGGTATACTCCCGCAGTGGCAATTAACCAATTAATCGGCAATACCGGGCTCAGAATATTAAGTGGCATTGAACCGCCTGTTTCAGTCACAGTTACAGTACCTCCGCCCGAGCCACTACCAGACACACTTAAGCCTTCGATCTCGGTCAAATCTGGTTGCTGAAACGTCGGTTTATAGAACCCGGGGGTAGAGTTTTGCGCTATATACGAATTACTATCGGGTACCTGTGTATTTGCAGCATTGGTAGCAACCTGCATCCTGCCTGTTACAGGTGCAGAAGTGCCAAGAGGGGTAAAAATTGCCGTATGTAAGTGTGCTGGCATTTGAGTTATATCAATAGTTACCAGTTCAGTACCCAATCTTTCTCCCTGATGATAATCCATCCCCCCAGGTCGTGTGCCTACACCAACTGGACTGCGGCCACGCAAATCAGGTAAACCAAAGGTAGTTCGGGCGTCACCTCCGTATAGAGTGCTAACTAGAGAGAAGAGCGCTGGATTATCTTCAATTGCCTGCATTTGCCCCGAGCACATTGCCCAATTTCTAATTGCAAAATTGCCACCAAATGCGGTTAGTGTCCCAAGATACGGTTCTGTAGCCATACTGTTCTTCCTTTCAACGTATACACTTAAGTTAAAACCAGCCCATAACGAAATTGGTGTGGTTGGTTAAAACTTTCCAATCTCGCATTACTAAATACCGTTACGGGCTTCATCACTGCCGCAAAGAGCCGTATTGAGATATTTATTTACTCACAAGCAGAAGCGTGCTGGAGCAATGACATCCCAGCATCTAGCCCAGCCATTTGCGCATAGCGATAACCCGAAAACACGCCTTGCTGTGTAGCAATAACATCTATTGATATGGCGCTATCTAACGTTTTCACTTGTAACCCATGTTGTGGGCTGATCTCGAGAATGCTCCCCGCCTCAACACCAACTAAAGAAGTCTCCATTGCGCTTGCTTGCAAAACATTGGCGACACCATTTGGCAAGCTCAACATCGCACCTCCGAAGTCATGATTGCCTGCTCGCACTAAGTTGACGATTTCGCGACTCGTTTGCACGTTCCAACGAATGTGCAGATCATGTTGGTTTACTGCTCGTGCCACTTCATTGGGGTTTGATACTTGTTCACGCCAAACCAGCCCTTGCTTTTGTTGCGCGATGAGGAAGTCATACATCAGCTTAGCCGTCATTTGTGACGCTTTTTTCTGAGCACTGGTTAAGGTCTCAAACGGGTGAAATGGTACCTCTAACTCCATTCCTATAGCGCCGGAATCAGCCGATGCCTCAAGACGATGCAGGGTGAGGCTAAAGGTGTCTAAACCGTCTCTTAATTGCCAATAGAGAGGCATCGGGCCTCGATACTCGGGCAGCTTTCCCGGATGAATGTTGTACAAGTTTCCGTTGAAAAACTGACACAGCGAGGAATGAACTATGTGCCTGAACAAATAGATGACGCCATCCGTGACTCGCCAAGCATCGAGTTGCGCTATCAAAGCACTGCTGTCATTGGCGGTATACTGAGCAATATGAATCGATTGAGCGCTCAGATAGCTCTGTAGCTGCTGTAAGTCAGGATTTAGTTCTCCTTCCGGTACTACCACGCCCGCCAATTTATGTTGTTGTGCCAACAACTGAATGATGGGCAAGGCGTAACAACTTCCTGTAAAAACGACGTATTTTTGCTGCATATCGAAATCATCCATGGGTGGCGACAAAACCTGGCAATCCGGTTAACTGATAATAGAAACAGACCTTATCGCCTCCCTTCGCTTCAAAGTAATGGTGTTCAACGGCTTTGGGCTTGGCATCCACATAAAAAGTCATGTCGGGTTTAGGATGGGTAATACCAGAGTCGTATTGTCCGACCATCGCATCTCCGTAAGTATCGATATGGCTGTAAATGGCGAGGATACGTTTTGCCATATCTGGCACATCTTTCGGCAGCTCAATGGTGTTGCCTTGCAGCATTTTTATTCCACCATCTAGCTCAAAAATCTCGCTTCTGAGCAACATGGCTTTATTGACGTTAAGAATTTCTCCCAGATCAATTCGATCATCGATCGCTTCCGGCTGGCAATGGTTGGAATGTGCATACTCTGCTTTTTCCCATTGTTGATTAAATTCCGTCTCCCCGATGACCATCATGGCGCGCACAGATACCTGATTGGGGATCATTTCGCCTTGAATATGTAAATATTGAACCAAATGTTTCGCGATGCTGAGGAACCCTTCCCGACTAAAGCCATGCTGCATCGCTTCAAGTATCAGGAGATCAAACGTTTGAGTTGGCGAAAATTGGGTAGCATCTTCTTCCACTAAGGCTTCAATGTAGTCTGCGATATCGAGATCCGCGATCAATTGATTGAGTGCTTTAATGGCTCCGGGGTGAATATCTACTAGTGTCACCTGAAGCTGCTCTGCGCTAATTCGATCACTTTGTTTGTAGTGAGCAAGTAAAGGCAGCAGCAATGGTGCAAAGGGGCCGCAAGCTGGATAAAGCACTTTAACCTGTGACTTGTTGGCAAGCATATGTTGGATAGCTTTGTTTATACCACACGCAAAGCCTTTAATTCGGTACACATCTTTGATGGTGTGTTTACAGTTAAGTGGGGACATCACCAGCCCAGACGTGGAAATGTACTGTCGGGTCAGTTCCTCTTGAGTGAGTTTAGCCAGAGAAAGAGATTGGCAAGCGTTGCCATACATGCTCTGAAAGGCTTGCACCAGTGTTCGGTGCTCAACTTTCGTCTCCTTCAATACGAGCTCAACTGCCGCAGCGAAACTCTCTTTCAGTTGCCGTTGGCGTTCAGCCGTGCTGAGTTGGTTTTGGAGCATAGCCTCAAGTTGAGTCCGTAATGAGTACTTAAGCAGCTCATCCATTTCGGGTTCAGCAAAACCAAACTGTTGAGTTTGTTGCTGCACTTCTTCAACACCGACCGTCTCACGAGATTGAGGACGTTGCTGGTAGAATTCTATAGATGAGCCTTTTTGCATAATTCATGAACCTCACTTGCCGCTGTAGCAGTAGTTAATGATGTAACACACCTGTACTTGAGAAAAACATATGCCAGAGGTCCGCGTTACAATATCTCAGCTCCCGGCTCTAACTTCATAAACCGTACTGACAAAATTGGGCAGAAAAATTGAGATAAAAACAGTTCTAATCCTGTAAATTCAGAGAGTAGTAAATAGTTAGGGTAATAGGCCTTTCGATGTGATTCTTCTAAAGCAAGCGCTTGCCAATCCCCTCGATGGCAAGATCGTTTGACATATGGCAGCCACGCAGTCTCCTTAATAGAGGTAAGCGCGGCACTCAAGTGTGGTGTAATATGAAAGCCTTTTAACAGGCAGAAAAAGCCAATATCCATAGTATAAAGCCAACTATTTATAATATTGAAATTAAAATAACTTTTTTCGGCAGTTATTTTGAAATTGCCGATATTTGATTTATAGACTAGAAAAAATCAGTTAGCCAGAATAGAGATAAAAAAAAACACTAAAAATAAGATTGTCAATTTATATCTCTAAAATTAAAGAATTTAATTTTTAAAGTTTAATGAAGTCCAATATAAGTTTAAGGTGTGCAATCTTTTAAAAGATATAAGTTTAAAGATATTTCAAAAAACTTATTAAGAAAAACATGAACTCACAAAAATAAATATCAAAATTATTAATAAAAAAACACCACTAATATAACAATGAATTAAGGTGGTTTGAAGATTAAAATGCCCATTTCATTTTCGTATATAACATTTTAACTACTAGTATTATATATGTGGTGAAATAAGATAAATTTATTCACTCAACATATCCAATCGATTCAGGTTTACTGGGAAAAGCTATACGTTACAACGGAGTGAAATATGGCAAATAGGGATGGAAGAATTCAACTCAACGTATTACGACTCAAAGAACTGAGAAAGAAATTAGGACTGAGCCAAGAAAAACTGGCGGAAGAATGCTTTCAACAGGGTTTTGTCGTATCTATTGCTTCTATAAAGCGAGCAGAGTCTGGGGCGAATGTGCTGTATCGTACCGCATCCAATCTCGCGGAATACTTTTCTGTCCCCGTAGAGGACCTTTTAATAGATCGGGCCTCAGAACCATTATTTACAAATGTATCTTCATCACCACCATATTTTTTTATTTTTGCAATCGAAGCAAAGTGTGATTTGACCGCAAAGGCTCTGCAAACCTTACTTCTCAGCCAAAACACTACACCCATAATACAAAACCGAACGTTTGTTCTTACTTGGTCTTTACAGGAATCGGACGAATATATTTTTGAGCGAATTCGACAACTAGCCCTTCAATTAAAGGTTGCTCTTTCGGCTTCGATTCGGTCTTTTATCAATGTGAAATACATGCATCGAATCACTGAGCTATCGGAACATCCGAATGCGATAACCCCAATCAATGAAATCCTAGTTAAAATCCCTTGGGGAGAAATAGCTGCTTGTCCTTGCTTTATCTCGTCCAATTGTGCCAGACCAATAAAACCTTTTCTAACAGGAGAGCCAGACTTCAACAACTGGCATTTTGTATCCTTACACCAAAACCATACTGACTGTTTCGTAGGGCGTAAACTTGAACTAGAAACATTGAATAGCGGAATCAAGCGATGGCAAAAACAAGAAGCAGGCCAAACGTATTGTATTACTGGTACCGCAGGGATAGGAAAGACCAGCCTACTCAACCAGGTCATTTCGTCTTTGAGTCGTTCTTCGTGTTTAACCACAGAGATTCAAATCCTGAATCATGGCAGTGCTGATCTCTTGTCCCCTCAAAATATATTCACTCGGGCAATTTGTTCATTTACTCGTGAAGATACCGATGATTCTATTCGTCAGCAGACTGTCGAGTCATCAATTCCCTCTTCTTTCCATCTCTGCCTTTATTGGTTAATGGGGGTAACACTCAACGAATCAGAAAAACAGCTGCTGAACTTAATGGAGTTCCAAACGCTGAAACAAACGATAGAGCAATCTATCCCTTTCTTAATTCAACAACGGCAGAGCAGCAAACCGCATTTGATTATTGTTGAAGATGTCCATTGGGCCGACGAGGTAATGTTGGCATTTCTTGAGACACTGCTACCTTATATTACAAACACCAATATTTTACTCTTTCTGACGTTTAGGCAGCAAAAACGACTTAGTTCCAAACAATCTTGGTTTGCCAACGTGAATCTAATCGAACTTAGGGAGTTATCATCTGAAGAGTCTTACGAGTTAGCTTGCTCAATCACATGCCAACAGAATAAACATATCAATGACTGTATAAAGCTTGCGAAAGGCCATCCTCTATACTTACGCCAAACACTACTTTGTTCTCAGTTTGATAAAGACGTTCCGGAGTCATTGGAACATTTAGTTTCGATACAATTAGCTCAACTTCCAGCCCAAGATCGCCAAGCACTCTGTACTGCATCTGTGTTGGGGCAGTACTTTCAACTGGAGCAACTGCGTGAAATCACTCGAATTCCCGGCTACGTACCAGATAAGTTAGTCGACGCTGGCTTAGTAAAACTCAATGGCGATCAATACCTTTTCCATCATGATTTGATTTGTAATGCTGTTTTCCGTCAAATAGACAAGTCACAGTGTTCAAAAATACACATGGCCTGCGCAAAATGGTATGAGAACCGAGATCGGTTCTTATATGCAGTCCATATCAATCATGCCAAGGGCGAAGGTGTATTTACTGTTCTTGACCAGACCGCCAAACATTACCTGAGCAATTATCAATTTGAAAAAGCACTGACTCTTATTGAATACGCTATTAAAGAGTCACCTAAAGCACAGATGGCGTATGCACTAAATATGAAAGGAAACTGCCTGTATTCGATGGGACGCATCAAAGAGAGTATTGAGGTTCTTGAGCAAGCGATTCATCACACAGAAAATGATTCTGAACGTGTTCAATACTATTTAGACCTCATTAACCCCTACCGTTTAACCGACAACTTTGTACAAGCGATGTCGATTTTAGACCAAGCCCAAGCCCTGTGCGAAAAGCTGACGTTAAATAAATCTTTGTGTGAAATTCACTCGATGAGAGGTAATATGCTGTTCCCCACTGGGCAGCTAGACGAATGTGAGAAAGAACATTTACTTGCATTAGATTACAGTCAACGAGCAAACTGTTTTCGCGCGAAAGCAAAATCGCTTGGCGGCCTCGGTGATTGTGCCTACGCACAAGGAAAAATGGCTCGCTCATACGAGCACTTAACCGAGTGTTTGCAACTGTGTGAAGAGCATCAGTTGCTTTCGATTGAAACTGCCAATCGCTACATGCTGGCAACAGTGATGATCTATCAACTGCAATCTGACGAAGCACTAAAACAGGCTCAGCATGCCTCGAATCTTGCCTATCTCACGGCAAACCGCCGAGCAGAAATTGTTTCTAGGCTTACGGCTGCATGGATCTTTCTCGACCGTAATGTCTTGGTGCAAGCTGAAAACGAAATCTCGACCGCTCTACAACTTTCAAAACAGCTTAATGCTCATCGATTTGTCGCTTTTCTTTTGGAGTCCAGTGCAAGATTGCACTGGTATCAGGGAAAAGAGGAGAAAGCCCTTTCGGACATCGACACGGCTCTAGATCTTGTTCATATCAATAAGCTACACAATTTTATTGGTCCTTGGCTCGTATCTACCAAGGCACTTATTTGTGGCGATGAATCAACGGCCCTCTCCGCTTTGCGCACTGGTGAGGCTTGGCTAGAATCTACCTGTGTTGGTCATAACTATTTACGCTTTTACCAACAAGGAATCCAAGTAGCGTGGCAGTATAAGCAGCCTACGCTACTTCGAAAATATCGCGATAAGCTGTCTAACTTCACCCAAGAAGATCCGCATCCATGGGGTGATTTTTATATTGAACAAGCGAATCTGATGCTTGCCTTACTCGACCAGTCCAGCTCCGTCTCTGAGTTGTTAAACTTCAATCAGGCCGCGCGTAAGCATCAACTGAATCAGGCTCAAATAAGTGTTGATGAGCTCGACCATTGGCTCTCCACATCTACTCAACCATGAAATATTCAATAAACGAAGAAAGTCGATTAATTGCACCGTCAAGTCATCGTGTTTACTCGATTTACCTCGTCAAACACAGATATTCGAAACCATCGAATATCTGTGTTTTGGCACAGTGTCATCGCTGATGAGATTTATGCTGGCGCAAGATCATTTTGCTCCACCTTAAAGTTCTCGATGCTAGGAACATGCTCAGGCAAAAGTAGAGTAACGCGTTGATTTGCTGCTTCAATCCATTTACCTGAACTATTTTTATATCGATAGAATGCCACGCCTGATTTCCAATCATCATTAAGTAGGAGGTTGAGCGTTACGTTATGAAGATCAGCTCCTAAAGGAGCAATGCCTAGATAAGGCTGGTAGCCCTGCAACGTCACCATGATATGACAATCACGCATCGTGCATTGATAGTTGAAACTACCATTGAGATCAGACACCACATTTAACGGTGGGTTAACGGCCTGAAAGATATGTCCTTTACCCACTATTGATTTGTCTTCGCTGGCCACGAGTAGATTAACATCGAAGCTCACTCCTCCAGGTAAGCCGTTACCAATTTGATAATGAGCAGTAAAAATTGCTTGTGATTCTTTTGAGTCCATTTTCATTGTGTTCTCCAACTGAATTTATTGTCGTTAGTGACCCATTCAATGTAGATAACACGTCATTCTGGTTCAGTATCAATTTAGGCTCAGATCTACTTGACTACATAAATTATCCACGGTCACGCAGATGCCGATCGTTCTTTTCATCAACCAGATATTGTTGCTCTCTCGCTGATGCTTTTGGCGATTTGTACAGAACAACTGATACCAAACTGATATGGTGAATGTATGCATTTGGTTTAATATTTGAACAACTATTCAATACATAAGCCAAATGGAAAAAATAATGGAACATGAATGGATGCAGGGAACTAAAGAAAACCAAGTGGTAGAACAGCACCCTAACCCTCAAATACAACGCCTCGCTGTACTTAGCGCGTACTCAATCTCAGTCAATAATGCCAAACTGTTTATTCAGAAAATGGATAAGTGCGGTTTTCCTAAAGAACGATTACTGACACCTCTTGAAAACACGGTTTCACCGGTTCCCGGTTTGAACCAATATCAAGTCGAGTCACTCATCTTCAATACTCGCTATCAACACCAACCCTTTGTCATTGTCATGTGCGAAAGTACGCAAGAAGTTCAGCAAGCCTATCTAACAGCAACTCAATTCAATCTCCCGATTCGTGTTCGCTCAGGAGGGCATGATCACGCAGGTGAATGCAGTGGTGACAACGTCATTTTGATTGACGTGAGCAGAATTAAGACCTTCCAATTGTGTGACAATATTGCCACCATTGGTGCTGGCTATCGCTTCTATCAACTGACACCAAAACTTGCAGAGCATGATCGAATGATTGCACATGGAACCTGTGCCACAGTTGGGTTGACTGGCTATATTCAAGGCGGAGGATGGGGCCCTTGGACGCGAAAATACGGCATGTGTTGTGAGCACCTAGTGAGTGCAACCGTGGTATTGGGTGATGGTACGATCACAGAAGTCTCAGCAGAGTCCAACCCTCACCTATTTTGGGCACTAAGAGGCGGCGGAGGCATGAGCTATGGCATTGTTACCGAGCTACGCGTAAAAACATTCCCTTTACCCAAAGAGATCCACCGCTTCGAGCTTCAGTGGAACCTCTATCCAAAAATCAACGGTATGCTTCAGCCAATACCAACGCACCCTACCATAGATGTGCTAAAAAATTGGGAGCAGGCTATAAAAAGCCTCGATACGCCTAAACTTCTTGGCACCAACTTGCAAATTGATGCTCTGCCTGAATCATCTAACCACTGTGATATTGAAACCATCAGCCATCACTGCACCATGTATGGCTACTGGGAAGGAACAGAACAAGATCTTCACCAATTTATAGCCGTTCAATTTGGCGCTTGCTTCCCTGATTTAGTTCAAGTCTATGAAGCACATGGCACTGACTTTGACGGGAAGAAATACGATCACTCCCTGATGAGCACATGGGGGCGCGATTCTTTGTGTCAAAACGGTTCTCCTTTCCCTCCCGATTATGACGCCCCAGCACCTCACAAAATCACTTCGCGATTGGTGTCAGAGCGAGGTCTTAAACCAGAAGGCTATACTGCACTTTTGCAAAGCTTAACTTCACCTTTGATAAAGCCAGAAAACCGCGATCAAGGGCTATTTAGTTACGTAACCTTAGGGGCGATCACTGGCGGTTTTTATCATCACTCAGACGACCTTGAAGACATATCTTTCCCCTACCGCCAGTGTCAATATACAGTCCAATACCAAACCTGGTGGAATGAAGAGATAAAGCAAAAACTAGAACTACAAAATAACCCAGTACTTGTTGATGTAAACAGAGCCATGGACTGGATTGATAAAGCCAGAGAAGCTGATATACCGGGAACCTATGGTGCCTTCATCAGCTTTAAAGATCCGGCAATTCCGACAAGCGTTTATTTTGATCGAAGCTACCGCGACTTAATCGGTATAAAAGAAAAATACGCTAAGGATAAGTTTAATCACCTTAGAACTAATAAGACCATCATTTAACATCAATATGCATCTTAAAAAGCATATATTAACAGAACGTCATTTGGCCGTTCTATCACGTATAGAAATTAAAAAAGAGGAAAAATTATGACAACTAAGGGTTCATTTTACGTTAAAAATAACTCCAACGATAAAATCACCGGATATGTGAGATTTAAAGACTCTCCGGAAATGGAGGTTCATTTCGACTTGAATATTGGCGAACAATCTGAATCTGCTAGTTTTGAATCCGGTGCCGCTACCCATGACTCCTGGTATTACAGTTTCAAAAAGGCAGGTAAAACCTATACTGGGGACAAGTCCTGTGCATACTATGCAAAAGATGAAAATAAAGGCCCCGTCGTTGTAGAAATCTTTAATGATAATTTAAAAATATCTCCACCACTTAGCGGTTCTTGTGAGAAAACTTTATAGCTGCTCACCTGATTCATCACTTCGCCCGAGACAGTTGCACAACTTCTCGGGCAGTTTCATTTCTCGGTATTTGGATTGAAGACTCTCCCCATTTTCAATCACAATCTGAAATTGTTAACTTTATGTTCTCACTTTATATCACCACTGCAAGATAATCGAATAAATACAAATCACTTTTAAAATAAACTTTAAATCTAGAGTAACCAAGATTGAAAAAATAAATATATTATTAATTTCTAAGATCAAAGAGTTTTACTTAATACATCACTTTTTATTTTAACTCTATCAACTGATACTAAACTGCTACTGACGTTTTTTGATTGAATGCTTAACTTAATAGCATGCGCTTATCTCAATGGCTAAAACCATTACTAAAGCGCAATTCATCTATATCCACGTAATCTCTAAGCATTTGATTCAGAGGGTTTCTTGGATATTCATCATTCAAGATAAACAACGGAAAGCATGGCTATGTGTACAGATGTTAATATCAATTATGGTTGCAACAACCAAACCTTATCCGCTAGAACCATGGAGTTTGCAGTTAACCTTCAGACCGAGATTTGGTTTAGAGCCCAACAAACTTACCAAATTACGACCTTTACTTCCGACGGAAAAGCCGACCGTGTTTTCAATGGTCAGCCGCCAAAACGTCACAGTAAAGAATGTGAGTTTCGAGCAAATTGGCAGGGAGAGTTGAGCTTCATACACTGCAATGCCATTACCCGGTATAATAACCCTCTTTTAACAGCTGATGGCATTAATGAATCTGGCCTTTCTGTTGGGTCACTGTACTTGCCCATTCTCAATCAAAATGTATCGACCTCTCACATCCCTGATGATGCCTTTGCATTAGGCAGCGGCCTGTTTGGTACTTTTATCTTGTCTACGTTTAATACTGTGGACGAGATGGTGACCTACTTCACCACCCACCCCGTTTACGTGTTTAACTCGACTATTTCAACTGGTGAAACAGAGAGTGACAACATGGCTTTGGACCAGCATTTCGTGATTCACGATGCAAATAATGACAGTGCCGTCATTGAGTTTCTTAACGGTAATATGCATATCTATCGAGCATTCAAAGAAAGCGATATGTTCAGCAAAGAGGAAAATCAGCAAGCACGCTATCAATGTACCGAATACGACTTTGATGATTATAAAGTGGTTGTGGACCACTCCTACGTTGGAGTAATGACTAACTGCCCAAATTACCATTGGCATGTCAATCACCTCTCTTATTTTTCCAATTTGCGCAACTACAACCCAGAACCGAACAATGAAGCAACCATGCAACGTCATGTCCAAGTGCCTGGCCCACTTCAATCAATCAATGGCGCTGGCTTGATGGGTCTACCCGCCGACCCAACACCGCCGTCTCGATTTGTACAAACCTATGCAATTAAGCAGTTAAGCGAACAACCAACTAACTTCGACGAAGCCTTCTCACTCGGACAAAAGCTACTTAATCGCGTTGATATACCTTTGGGCATCATGGCGAATGAGTTTGAGACATCCGATAACCCTGAAGTCTTTTTTAGTGATATTACCCAATGGAGCGTTATTAGACATAACAGTCATCAATCACCCGCGTTCTATCTGCGTACTTACGGAGACATGACTTGGCGAGTCGCTAATGTCAAAGACTATATTGGGTTAAATAGAGACTGTCAGATTTCAAGCGTTTTACAGCTCATGCCAGTTACAACATCATTACCGTTTGAACAAGTCGAATCTCGACCAACTATTAAAATCGCTTAGAGTTAATTTTGAAGCGCAAACAAATGAGAAGCAAAAAGCCAGAGTAAGAAATCAATCTCACTCTGGCTCATAGCTGCATATAGTATAGTTTTATCTGCTATAGATATAACGTATGGTTGCTTTTACACTTGTTACATTCAGTCGATTTACTCTTTACCGAACACGTTGTTCTCTTGTTCTTGAACGCGGATGAATGTAGTACGCTTGGTTAGCTCTTTAAGCTTTGCTGCACCTACGTATGTACATGTTGAGCGAACGCCTCCAAGGATGTCTTGAATAGTGCCGTGAACGCTACCACGGTATGGCAATAATACGGTTTTACCTTCAGCCGCACGGTAGCCAGCGACACCACCTGAGTGCTTATCCATCGCGCTCTTCGACGACATGCCATAGAATTTCATGAACTTCTCGCCGTCTTTCTCGATCACTTCGCCGCCTGACTCTTCGTGACCCGCTAGCATCCCGCCTAGCATTACGAAGTCCGCGCCACCACCGAATGCTTTCGCTACGTCACCCGCACAAGAACAGCCACCGTCACCGACGATCATGCCACCAAGGCCGTGCGCTGCATCGCCACACTCGATGATTGCAGAAAGCTGCGGGTAACCAACACCCGTTTTTACACGAGTTGTACATACAGAGCCTGGGCCGATACCCACTTTAACGATGTCTGCACCAGCTAGGATTAGCTCTTCACACATATCACCAGTAACCACGTTGCCTGCAGAAATGACCTTGTCTGGGAACTCAGCTCGCACGCGTTCAACATACTCGACCAAATGCTCTGAGTAACCATTTGCAATGTCGATACAAATGAAAATAAATTCATCTGAAAGCGCCATGATGTCTTTGGTTTTTTGGAAGTCTGCGTCAGATGTTCCCGTAGACACCATAACGTTATTCATGGTTACTTTATCTGCTGATTTAGCAAACTCAGCCCAATCTTCTACCGTGTAATGTTTGTGAACAGCGGTCATTACACCATGCTCAGCCAGCGCTTTAGCCATTGCAAAGCTACCAACCGAATCCATGTTTGCTGCGATTACTGGCACACCAGACCATTGACGACCACTATGCTTGAATGTAAAATCGCGGGTTAAATTTACTTGAGAACGGCTCTTAAGGGTAGAACGTTTCGGGCGAAACAGTACATCTTTAAAACCTAACTTAAGTTCTTGTTCGATACGCATTGTGTAATTCCTTGATTCATATGTATATGTGTCATCTCAGAGTGCGTAGTGATTTCGTTGGCAGACGAGTTCACTGTTCTTCGGACACAAAAAAACCGGAGCGTTGGCAGACGCTCCGGTTTTCAGCATTATAGGCTGTGATTTATTTCCTACAAGTCTGATATTTGAATTTTTTTTGTGATACCATCTTGATAATCGCATATCAAAAACGCTCCCCAAGTCATCAAAACCTCTTATTATTTATATCTATCAACAACTTGAGAAAGCACTTAAGTTAACCCATTGCGCAAACCTTTGCGTCATATCTTAAAAATTAAAACGCATCACCTCTCAAATCTGCCTAAAACTCAATCACCTAATACTAAGATGCCCTGCTAATTCGTAAAAAAGTACTCAAAAAAATCGACCAATTTTCTCAACAATGTATGAAATCTAATTAATTTCGATAGAGTTCTTGGGTGATAGCGGTACGAAGAGTGCTAACGACATCACTTGCCAAAAGACCAATTTGACCATTCTGACTCACGTTTATATCAGCAGCATGACTGTGAAGTACCACACCTAAACGTGCGGCAACAGAAATTGGTAAACCTTTGGCTAGTAATGCACCAATGACTCCAGATAACACATCTCCCATTCCCCCCGTCGCCATTCCGGCGTTACCCGCTAGACAGACGTACATTCTCGTTCCATCGTAAACAAGCGTCCCCGCGCCTTTTAAAACCACTACACCGCCATAACGCTCTTGCAGTTGTCTTGCAGCAGAGTATCGGTCACTTTCTATTTGTTGAATGGTTACATTTAGTAGTCGAGCTGCCTCTCCAGGATGCGGTGTGATCACTCGATGGTTGTCGTACACCAGAGTGCCATCGCATCGCTGGCTCAGCATCGCTAGAATATTGAGGCCATCAGCATCAACAACTTTAGGTTTCTGCTCTTGAGCCAGATATTGATAGGCTTGATAAGCCCACTCATCATCTCCAAAGCCAGGACCAAACACGAATACGTCAGCCCAGCGTATGCGTTTAGTTAAGTCGTTCTCAGTATCCCTGAGCAAGTCAGCGGTGATGCTCTGGCTCATTACTTCTGGGCAACCAACCTGCAGTGGAATAAGGCTACTCGTGTGAGTAATTGCGGCAGTTAAACCCGCTCCGGCTCTAATCGCAGCGGAGGAACATAAACGAATCGCTCCAGACATCCCTTGGTTGCCACCAACACAAAGCAACTTCCCGTTGTCACCTTTATGGACCGTTGGATTTGGCTTGGGCATTAATCTTGAAACAACCTGATGATCAATACCTAATGCACTTTCTACTTCGATAGTATCAAACTTAGTATTGACACCTAAACCACAAAAGTAGAGCTCGCCAACGCGATCTCTCGCTTGTCCAGTGCATAAGCCTTGCTTAACCCCAATGAAGGTTACAGTATGCTCGGCACGAATAGCATCACCTAAAACTGCACCTGTATTAGCACACAGACCAGAAGGAACGTCGACTGCAATCACAGGGGTATGAATTTGATTAATTTGGTCAATATAGCGACGATACTCCGAACGAACCTCACCGCTTAAACCAGTACCTAACATGGCATCAATGATCACATCTGCCTCTAACAATGCGGTATTCCATTCATCCCAATCATTGTTAACACCGTCGATTGACTGCCAATCTTGGTATGCGCGCAAAGCATCACCTTTTAGCGCAGATACATCACCAATTTGGAAAACATGTACATTGAGTTGAGCTTGTTTCGCAAGAGATGCAAATACGTAACCATCGCCACCGTTATTCCCTTTACCGCAAATCACTAAGATATTTTTTGATTTAGGATACAGATGTAAAAAGCGCTCATACACGGCCATACCAGCGCGTTGCATTAAGCTATACATAGAAACACCAGCCATTTGCGCAGCCAGCGTTTCACCGTTTTTTACTTGCTCTGCGGTGTAGAGTTTTAGGGCGAGATTAAAGTCCATGTTCACGTTCTACGCATTGGGAAACACAATTATAAGTATACAAAAAAGCCAAGGCGGACCTTGGCTTTTGAGAAAGTTTTTTATCGCTATTGATTCTGAGACATCAGAGCTTCAGCCGTCGCATCTTGTATAGACAAAAACAACGAGTTGATTTTTCCAGTCGGTGTGCGCATTGGGTTCAACGTAACATTCTGGTACATAAACTCCGCTTGCTGCGTGACTGGTCGAACATTGCGACAGCAAAATAAGTAAGGTCGTTGTCGCCATGTGATGAAGCTGCGACAGCCTAGGTCATACACTGGTTTTGTTTTTAATTTAAACCACTCCTGTGGGATTTCAGGGAAGATATCAAATATAGAACGACCTATCGCATCATGAGACTGCAAACCACTGTGATGAGTCATAAACCCATTCCAGACCTGTACATTGTAATCTCGATCAATGACCACTAAGCCCATGTCAACGTTTTGTACCATATCCACCATCCAATGGAATTGTTCAAACTCTGCTGGCATATTCAACATTAGAACTCCTCCATTAGATAAGACAGTTTGTTATCAAGCAGCGGCAAGGATTCGTCCACAAACATAAACAACAAGTCACAACGAATCGACGTTCCTTCAATGTTGTAGCTCACTTCGAATGTCATCGTGCGGCTGAATGCTCCAGTTGTAGATTCAATGATCGAGTCAATTGAGATATGCTGACCAAGGAGTACTGGTGGACTTTGGAAGAATCGGACTTCAGACTGCTCGCCTAAACCATTTAAGAACGACCCCACCAAAATATTAGAAATATCCATTAGCAGCTCAAGCTCTTCTAGCTCTTCGCTGTCTGCTGGTACTTTCATCAACTTTTTGAGATCAGATACGCTTGAGTCACTCAAGATCACTAGCGCTTCGCCAGCAATACCTTCGCCACAAAATCCCTGACAAACACCCGATACGTTGTCATGCGACGCCAAGTCGCGTAGGGCCATGTGAAGTTCGCTCACTTCAAAGATATTGACGTTCGGCAGAGGTAGTTGCACAAACACATCAAAGTGACGCGCCAATGCATCGGCTGCTCGACCAATTGAAACGTTAGCCACTTCCATGTAAATATCGCGACGACGTAAAATCGGTAACTCAATAGAGACAGGCGTGATAATTTGAGGACGAGGTTCTGGCTCGACCAACTCTTTAAGCGCCTTCTTGAGTTCATCTTTGGCGATCGGTTTTTGAATAAACGCTTTTGCACCCAGTGCGAACACGCGCTCTTTCGCTTTAGGTTGGATATCCCCCGACACAACAACCACCGGAGTTTTATCCCCCAACCGTTGCATGTGCTCTAGTGTTTCAAAGCCATCCATTTCTGGCATGGTCAAATCAAGAAACATCAATTTAAACTCGTTTTTTTCGAGTTCTTCTAGCGCGTTTTTTCCGTGGATAGCAAACGTAATATCGGCATTCAATGTGGCTGGTAGTGATCTCGCCATCTGCTTGCGTGCTAACGCTGAATCATCACAGATGAGTACGGGAAAAGACATTCAATCACCTTTTTATATTCCACAATCTGCGCCGGAGTCTAACAGATTGTTACAGCATGTAATACGAGAAAACTGACGAGTTTTTTATTTCTTTATTATTCAATAAGCATACGCAATATGAATGAATGAGTGAACAAAATGACTAAAAAGCAAGCATCACATTCGCTGTTTAGTGACATAAAACAAACATGGGTAAAACTCCTCCACCCAAAGTAAGCAAAAAGTTGCAGCTAACATCCAAAGCCCATTTTTGCTCGAATTTCATTCTTTCCATTTCCATAATGGGTAAACAGTAACGCGCTAAAACTAAAAAGGCACCCTGCTAGAGGATGCCTTTAATAACAATTTCATCGATAAGATATCAATTCTATGGCACACCATGACCTTTAGAAGCCACCCATACGCGATACCATTGCTCTCGAGTAAGTTCGATGTTCAATGCATTAACTGCAGTTTGCACACGCTCGATTTTACCAGAGCCAATGATTGGAATAGGGTTAGATGGCAAACGACGTACCCAGGCATAAATTACTTGGTCAATACTCGCTGCGCCCACTTCTTCACGAATTGCTTCTAATTCGTTACGGACACGAACAGCTTGCTCACTGTCACCACTAAAAATTGAACCTCCACCGAGGCAAGACCAAGCCATTGGTCGCGTACGCAACATTTGCATTTGGTCAAGCGTTCCATCGTGAGCAACCTCAAAGTTAAGTGGGTTGATTTCCACTTGGTTAGTAACCAACGGCTTACCTAAGCGAGATTGCAGCAGTTCAAACTGGCGTGGAGTGAAGTTAGACACGCCAAAGTGCTTCACTTTGCCGACTTTGTGAAGCTCAGAAAATGCTTCTGCAACCTCGTCCGCATCCATTAACACGTCAGGACGATGAATTAAAAGTACGTCGATTTCATCCACATTCAAACGTTTTAGCGAGTTATTCACCGATTGGTAGATATGTGCTGAGCTCGTGTCGTAGTGATTGATCTTACGCTCTGGCGTTTTATCGCCACACAAATTGATGTCGCATTTCGTCACGATCTGAATTTGCTCACGAACACTCTTGTCTAAAGCTAACGCTTCACCAAACAACGCCTCACACTCGTAATTACCGTAGATGTCGGCGTGATCGACTGTCGTAATGCCTAACTCAATGTGTTGCTTAAGAAATGACAAACGCTCTTGAGCCGTCATTCCCCACTCAACTGCACGCCAATATCCTTGAACCAGCTCTGAGAACTCTGGGCCTTTTGGTGCAGTTACTACTTTTGCAACCATGGGTTTTCTCCTTCAATTGATCTGCATTCATCGTAGTCTTGTTTTCGTACCGGCTCAACGGGTAAACTTTCGCAATTCGAACTGGAGTACGAAATATGTCTTTTGCCCAACGCCTAGCCACCCTGATCGGAGAAGAAAGCATCAGCGGGTTCGCTCGACGCGTCGATGTGTCTGAAGCTTTAATACGCAAATACCTTAAAGGCAGTGAACCTAGCCTAACTAAAGCAAATCAAATTGCAATGCGCGCCAATTGCTCTCTTGAATGGTTAGCAACGGGATGTGGTTATTTATATCGCCGTGCTGAAGTCGTGGATATGGATGCGTACAAACTTGCCTTTCAACACGTTATGAATCAGCCGTTGTCAGACGATGCAGAAGAGATACACCGCAAGCTAATCGCAGGCTATCAATACCTGCGCGCTCACAAAAAATCGGATGGTTTTTTGGATGAGTCTGCAATGGCGACCTTCCTATCTCTCCATAAAGAATCTAAAAACGAGTCACTTTGACCTCGATAATTTCGCCATCACTGCGCAATTGCACATTTAAGGACGGTGATGGCGTCAGAAACTCGTCCGGTTTTACCCAAAGCAAACTTCGAATCGCTTCTTGCGGATAGCGGTTCATCAACAAAATAACTTCTTTATCGACAAGCTCGGAAGATTTCTTTTCCAGAGCTTCAACGACATCATAGTGTTCTTGTCCGATAGTAACTCTGCGTAAAACTAACCCATCCTTTCTTAAGTTGAGAAGTAAGTCATTCAGACGCTGCCACTCGTATTCAGTGAGAAACGAGAACTGAGCACTTTCTCTTCTCAAAACCACTTCACCATACAAGTGCTGCTGGTAGTACGAAAAATCATCCAAACAAAAAGCGCTGATAAACGTTGAGTTGTCTCGCAACTGCACTTCGCAGCCATACCAGCTTCCACTTTTTTCTATACGTTCTTTTAGATTGGAATATGGCATTGCTGACAACGTGTCTTGCCACCAGCTCGGCGTTGAAAGTGCCGGAAACGTTACCGAACAACAACATAAAGAAAGTAAGAGTCGAAGATAAAAGCGCATGCACTGCTCTAGTTGGTTGACATCGAACCAAGACATTACTAACTGCAAGAAAATGTTCAAGAGAAAAATAGTGGCAGGTGGTGATGAAAGTTATAACGCAGAAATTAAGAAGGCGCACATGTGCGTGCGCCTCTACCTCGTTACTCAATCGTGAGTGTGCGAATCGGCGATGTCTATTGATGCATCCCGAACATAAAACGAGGACTTACCGTAGGGTTTGAATCCATCCAAATTGTGTGTAAAACCTCACATCCCTCCTTCTGAAGCAGTCATGTTGCTTTACATTTAAAGCATGGTTCATTTTTCTCAAAAAACAAGTTTTTTACCCTAAATTATGAGAGCAATAGCACAATCTGAGTGAATGAATAATATCGCGACACTTCAAACACTCAATAGTGAAAAGCTAAATTGCATCTTTATTGATTAGGTCTAGACTCTGCGAAGCGTATACTTTCTTTCGTCCCTTCCCCCAGCAACAGGAGAGCTTGTTAATGACCAAACGCGAGAGAATTGTGAAATCTGTGTTGGCGCACGTACCGAAAGATGCGATTAACCAGTTTGTCTCTCGAGGGTCAACACCATTTTCTGTTCTCATTATGGCCGCCATTGTGGGTACGTTGGCTGGTTTTGTCGGTACGTATTTCGAGCTTGCCGTTCATTTCGTTTCTGAAACACGAACAGAATGGTTAAGAAGCGAAATTGGTAATGTTCTACCGTTGTGGCTGGCAGCGGTTCTCATTAGCGCACTTTTAGCTTTTATTGGCTATTTTCTTGTGCACCGCTTTGCGCCAGAAGCGGCAGGTTCTGGTATTCCTGAAATCGAAGGGGCAATGGATAATATTCGTCCAGTGCGCTGGTGGCGAGTTCTACCAGTAAAATTCTTCGGCGGCATGGGCGCACTTGGCTCAGGTATGGTGCTGGGTCGTGAAGGCCCAACCGTTCAAATGGGTGGTGCTGTAGGTCGAATGGTGACCGATATATTCCGGGTAAAGGATGACGATACCCGCCACTCCCTGCTCGCTTCTGGTGCTGCTGGCGGTTTGGCTGCGGCTTTTAATGCCCCACTCGCAGGCATTATGTTCGTTGTGGAGGAAATGCGACCTCAGTTTCGCTACTCTTTGATCTCAGTTCGCGCAGTGATCATTTCTGCCATTATGGCGAACATAGTGTTTCGCGCCATCAACGGGCAAGACGCCGTTATCACTATGCCGCAATACCAGTCGCCAGAGCTTCAAACCCTATGGCTGTTTTTATTGCTTGGCGCATTGTTTGGCGTGTTTGGCGTGATCTTCAATAAACTGATTACCGTGGCACAAGACAGTTTTGTCGCAATTCACAAAAACGATCGTAAGCGCTACTTGATTGTGGGTTCGCTACTGGGAGGCGTGTTTGGTTTGCTTCTTTTGTACGTACCCCAACTAACTGGTGGTGGTATCGGCCTTATTCCTGACATTACTAACGGTAACTACTCGGTATCTATTTTAGTTTTGCTTTTCTTTGGTCGCGTAATTACAACCCTGCTCTGTTTTGGTTCTGGTGCGCCGGGAGGCATCTTTGCACCTATGCTTGCTCTGGGAACCTTATTTGGCTATGCGTTCGGAGCAAGTGCTGATGTCTTGCTCCCTGCGCTTGATATCGAGCCTGGTGTATTTGCGATTGCGGGCATGGGTGCCCTGTTTGCTGCAACGGTACGTGCACCGATTACTGGTATTCTGTTAGTGATTGAAATGACGAATAACTACTACTTAATCCTGCCATTGATCATTACTTGTTTGGGCGCTGTGATTATTGCTCAATTGTTGGGTGGACAACCTATTTACAGCCAGTTGCTGCATCGCACAATCAAAAACGAAAAGTTACGCCAGCAGGATCTACCGGAGAATCAATCAACATAACATTCTCTTTGTTATCACTTCGCTCCAGACTATCGAAGGGTTTGGAGCGATAAACTCTGCATTTTTACATCTTTTCCCAAATATTCGATACCAAACTCACAAAATTATCATTCTCTGATATTTGCTCACCACCTTTCATGAGAAACCCCTCTCCATACTTGTTAGTATTCGCTACTTAAATAGAGCATTTCATCCAAATCGTCATGTTTCGTTTCATTCAGGCAAAAATCAAATGGAGTAGATTTGAACTGGAGAAGACTTGTGCAGTTTTATAGTGTCCCGCCGTCTCAAGCCGCGTTGGCACTAGGTATGATAGGTTTAGGGCAAGCTTGGGCACTCTATGTTCCTGAGATTGGTGAACCGATACGCCCATTTTTGGCGTCACTCGGCGCACTTTTACTCGCCCCTGTACTCATAAAATATGCCGCGAATCCACGATTATTCATGGTCGACATTCGTCACCCACTGAGTGGTAGTTTAATGGCACCAATGAGTATGGCGTTACTGATCCTTGCAGATTATCTTGCCGCTGTAGCACCTATCATCGCTTATCCACTTTGGTTTATGGCGCTTTTGCTGCATTTTACTATGATGGTGCTGTTTTTTAGCTTTCAGCTAATGAACTTCAAAATGTCCAATATCGTACCGAGTTGGTTTCTTTATCCGGTGGGGCTAATCAGTAGTTCACTAGCCGGTTCTCAACTAGGTCACAACTTATTCTCCGAAACATTAGCGATGATGTGCATCGGCATTTATTTCTTCATGCTGCCACTCGTGTTGTATCGTTTAGTGTTTTTCGGCTCTCTACCAAGGCGAGCAAGACCGACCCTCGCAATTATGGCCGCGCCGGTAAACTTGTCATTAGCAGCATACTTGGTGAACTTTCCCTTACCTGATCCGATACTGACAGGCGCATTGGCCGGGATCGCCATCACTATGACGTTATTGATCTACTTATGTTACTTCCGCTTACTTCGCTTGAAGTTTCAACCTTCTATCGCGGCAGTAACCTTTCCTTCCGTGATCAGCGCCATCGCAATGCATCGCTTGACCTCTTTTTTCGCCGAATCGCACCCTCACTGGCACTGGCTACACGACTTTGGTTTTCTAGAGCTCAGTATCGCGACTGTATTGGTTGTTTGGGTATCGGCAGGTTACGTCAAAATGTATTGGCCAGAAATCATGAAGTCATTTTCTAAACAAGCATAAAAAAAGGATGGCGTTTGCCATCCTCTTAGAATAGTGCTTGGTTACCTAACGTAAACCGTGCAGAAACTCGGCACGCGTTGCTGGGTTGCTTTTGAAGATACCGCCCAATGCTGTTGTCGTGGTTTCACTGGTTGCATCCATCACACCGCGAGATTTCACGCAGTAGTGTGTTGCGTCAATCGTCACTGCCACATCATCGGACTCAAGCAACGTTTGAAGTGCAACAAGAATTTGCTGAGTCATACGCTCTTGAACTTGTGGACGCTGGGCAAAGAAGCGAACGATACGGTTGATCTTTGACAGGCCAATGATCTTGCCACGTGGAATGTAAGCCACAGCCGCCTTGCCATCAATGGTCACAAGGTGGTGTTCACAAGTACTGGTCACTGTAATGTCCTTCACGCGAACCATCTCGCTCACGTTCATCTTGTTTTCAATCACCGTGATTTTTGGGAAGTTGGAGTAATCCAGACCAGAGAAGATTTCGTCAACGTACATCTTAGCAATGCGGTGAGGGGTTTCTTCTAGGCTATCGTCGGTAAGGTCAAGTTGAAGCAGACCTAAGATCTCACGCATGTGGTGTTCGATCTTCTCTTTCTTCTCTTCACGACTTACGTTGTTTGGACGCATTGGCGTTTCCAAACCGCGTTGCTCTAGCGCTTCTTTTACTAACTTCGCTGACTCGCTAAGACCTGACATTCCACTTCCTCTTTTGTTTTACTTCAGCCTTCGTACAAACCCAATCAAAATTGCATTCATACTTTTCGCTTTGAGTTGCTCAGTTCGTGTCTTTACACCAAGTCACATCAGATGAAGGTACTGAGCTGATTTTCTTGAGCTCCGCAGGTTTTTTACCCCTTTTGGATGGCTGACAAGGATACTCGGATTTTTGAATAATTACACCCATATTTTATAGGTGGACATTCTTACTCAGTCCCCTTTTATGGTAAAGTTGCCACAAAACAAAAGAACACAGGATTTTCTCAATGGGCTGCTGCGACGCACCTGGCTTGATGCCAATTGAAGAAGCGATGGACAAAATGCTATCGCGAATCAAACCTATCCAAACAACGCTTTCTCTTCCACTTGCTGACGCACTCGGTTTTGTACTGGCAGAAGACATTTTGTCTCCTATTCACGTACCACCATTTGATAACTCAGCAATGGATGGCTACGCTATTCGCATTCAAGATCTTGAGTCATCTTCTGTATTGCCTCTGGCAGGTAAATCATTTGCAGGACAACCTTTTGAAGGTGAATGGCCTCAAGGTACCTGTGTTCGCATCATGACTGGCGCAAAAATCCCACAGGGTTGTGATGCCGTTATCATGCAAGAAAACACTGAAGTAACAGATGCTGGCATTCAGTTCAACCAAACCGACGTGAAGCCACAAAACAACATCCGCCCAACAGGTGACGACATCAAACAAGGCGACATCGTACTGGCAAAAGGTGCACGTTTGACACCTCGCGATATTCCGATGATTGCGTCGCTTGGTGTTAGCCATGTGACAGTAGTACGTAAGCCAAAAGTTGCTTTCTTCTCTACTGGTGATGAACTTAAACCACTGGGCGAACCGCTAGACGAAGGTCAGATCTACGACAGCAACCGTTACGGTATTAAACCACTTATCGAGAACTTCGGTTGTGAAGCCGTTGATCTTGGTATCATTCCAGATTGCCCAGAGACTCTGAAAGCAACCTTTGAACAAGCGCAAACATTGGCAGATGTGGTTGTGACCTCAGGCGGTGTTAGTGTGGGCGAAGCGGATTACACCAAAGACATTCTTGAAGAGCTTGGTGAAATCGGTTTCTGGAAGTTAGCAATCAAGCCGGGTAAACCTTTCGCATTTGGTAAGCTAAGTACAGCTTGGTTCTGTGGGCTGCCGGGTAACCCTGTTTCTGCAGTTCTTACTATGTACGTGCTTGTTCAACCAATGCTGGCAAAACTTGCAGGCCATACAGAATGGAAAGCACCCGAATCTATTCCAGCAACAACCAAAACCGCCTTTAAGAAAGCGCCAGGTCGTACCGATTACCAACGTGGTATCTATACATTGGAAGATGGCAAGTTTGTCGTTGAAACAACCGGTAACCAAAGCTCTGGTGCATTCCGCTCAATGAGCCTAGCGAACTGTTTTGTTGTCTTGGAACGTGAACGCGGCCGAGTTGAAGTGGGCGAAACGGTTCAGATTCAACTATTCAACTCAACCCTTTACTAGGAAGACGTTGTGGATATTCTTTCCGATCAGGAAATGTTGCGTTACAACCGCCAAATCATTCTTCGTCAGTTTGACTTTGAAGGACAAGAAGCACTCAAACAAGCATCGGTATTGATGCTTGGTGCTGGCGGTTTAGGCTGCGCATCAAGCCAATATTTGGCGACTGCTGGTGTCGGTAAAATCACGCTGATTGATGATGATATCGTCGAGTTGTCTAACCTTCAGCGCCAAGTGCTGCACCACGATGCGGATATTGGTCGTAAGAAGGTAGACTCGGCGGCCAATGCACTACGTGAACTTAATCCGCACATTGTCGTAGATACCATCGCAAAACGTCTTGATGATACCGCGTTAGAGAGCCTGATTAAGCAACACACTATTGTTGTCGATGCATCAGATAACGTCGATACGCGCAATCAACTTAACCGCCTATGTTTTGCGACTAAAACACCGCTAATTTCAGGCGCGGCTATTCGTATGGAAGGCCAAGTGAGTGTGTTTACTTACGACGACCCAACTCAACCATGTTACCAGTGCTTAAGTGCCCTCTTCGGCAGCGGTGCGTTAAGTTGTGTCGAAGCCGGAGTCATGGCTCCTGTTGTGGGTATTGTTGGCGCAGTACAAGCGATGGAGACGATCAAAGTGATTGCTGATTACGGCCAACCAAAGAAAGGCAAAATTCTGATTTTGGACGCGCTCAGCATGTCTTGGCGAGAAATGAATCTGATGAAAATGCCAACCTGTCCGGTTTGTAGTTAGTTCTAAACCTCTAATCATTCCCAAAAAGCCCAACTCGATGTTGGGCTTTTTTCTCATTTTGACAATCAGATTTAAAACCCTTCTTCTTACAAATTTTAACTTCATAAAATTCAACAATTTAAAAGTTGGCACATTCCTTTCATTGCATATATCACGAACCAATGAGAGGGCGAATTATGAAAAGGACATCACTACTACTTGGGTCTCTAATAGTTAGCGCTTATGCACAAGCGGCGCCATTTGATACGTGCCCAAGCCAAGCATACCTATTCCAATCAACCCCGGTTCAAATCTATGGCGTCAATTTGGTTACAGGCTCTACGACTCTTTTAGAGGACGACACAGGTTTGGCTTCGGGCATCAACGGTGTAGGCTTTAACTTCACTGACCGTTATATCTACGGCTACGACACCACAAACAAAAAGATTGTTCGTCTTGGTCAAGACTTCCAAGCAGAGACACTTGATGTTTCGGGTCTTCCTACCGACCACACGTTTTACGTAGGTGACGTTTACAACCACGTCTACTACTTGTACCGCAAAGGCAAAGGACTTTTCTCCATTGACCTTTCTCCGCTCGATTCTGATCCAAATGCGACATTGAGCATCGTGAAAATCAGCTCAACAACGACTGTGAACCTAACCGACTTTGCATTTCATCCAGGTGATGGCTCCCTTTACGGCATCGACAACAACTCTGGTGTGCTATATCAGTTCAACCCATCAAATGGTAGCGCAACTGCGATAGGTGACACAGGTGAGAAAGGCACATTTGGTGCTGGCTACTTCGATGTAAACGGCAACTACTACGTGTCACGTAACCAAGATGGCAAAATCTATCGCGTTGACCTTTCGGAAGGTAACGCAGCCAATATCGCAGCAGGTATCGTTCCTGCGGTTGAGTTTGTATCCAACGGTCCAAGCTCAAGCCAAAATGATGGCGCACGTTGTGCAAATGCTCCGGTGATTAACGAAGACGAGCCAATTGATTTCGGTGATGCTCCAGACAGCTACCACACAACACTTGCGTCAAACGGTCCTCGCCACGAAGTCGACGGTGTAACTTGGCTTGGTTCAGTCGCTCCTGATGGTGATGCCGACGGTCAAGCAAACGACAACTCTGTGGGCACAGCCGATGAAGATGGTGTTGGTTTTGTATCCGCACTTGACCCAGGCTTAAGCTCAATTGTGAATGTGACTGCTTCTACTTCTGGTTACCTATCAGCATGGTTTGACTGGAACCGCGATGGTGACTTTAATGATGAAGGCGAACAAGTCTTTACTGACCAACTACTGTCTGCGGGTAATAATCCCCTACCGTTTGTCGTTTCAACCGCTGCAACGGAAGGGTCTAGCTGGAGCCGATTCCGCTTTAGCCAACAAACCGGATTAAACTACGATGGTGGTTCGACATCTGGTGAGGTGGAAGATTACCCAATTACCATTACTGGTAATGGCTACTCAGTGGAATATTTCCCGAGTGCAGAAGATTACGCCACCGTCGCTTACGAAGATAACTGGCCATACACCGCAGACTACGATATGAACGATGTGGTCGTGAAATTCCGCATCACTGAAACCAGTCTTGCTGGTCATGTTGAGAATATTCAAATTACTGGTGACCTAGCGGCTTACGGCGCAAGTTACAAAAATGGCTTCGCAATCCGACTACCGGGTGTTTTGAGAAGCTCGATTGAAAATGGATTAACGACGCTATCCTTCAATGGTGTAGAACAAGCATCTAATGGCTTGGAAAGTATTTCTGATGAAGCCATTTTCATCATCAGTGAAGACTTAAGCACACACGCGGCGAGCAGCTGTAGCTACTTCCGTACCGAGTCTGGCTGTGATGATAACGTTTCACTCACCTTTACCTTGAATGTGTACTTCACTGAAGGCTCTGACCGTTCAGCAATTCAAGCCATGCCATACGACCCGTTCATCTTTGCAACACCGGGCACTTACCATGGCGATGGTATTACTTTCCAACCAGGGCGTAAGTGGGAAGTTCACTTAGCAGACCAAGCACCAACAGAACAGTTTGATGACCAAAACCTCTTCGGTGTCGGCGTCGATGCAAGTGACCCTGCGCAAGGTGTGTACTTCAAAACAGCAAACAACTTACCTTGGGCACTGTTGATAGTAGAAGATTGGGATTGGCCGCTAGAGCGTGTAGACATGGTCGATGCATACCCTCAATTCCAAACTTGGGCTGAGTCTGGTGGCGAACGAAGCACAGATTGGCACACCGCTCCAACACCTAACAAATGCTACATTCCATAGGGAGATAACATTATGAAAGCACTTATCACAATCATCATGGGATTAGCACTAACGGCTTGTGGCGGTGGCGGCGGAGGTGGTAACAGTACACCACCTTCACCAACCCAAACCACCGTTGCAGAGGAAGACACAACCCAACAGGAAGAAACAACCGTAGAAGAGACTACCGTAACTGTAGAAAATGCAACCATGCAGGGCCTAGTAGTACCGGATGGCTTTAGCTACAACCCAGTGACGGAGGGTACGCTCAATGTAAACATCAGTGGTTTCTCTTCACAACGTGCACACCTAAGCGTGTACAAAGAGTTTGTCGAGAACAGTTCAGGTAACTACGATGCAAAATATCCAAGCAAAGTCGCATCGGTTCCACTCAACAACGGTACAGCAAACGTCGACTTTAATGTTTCTGATAGCCAAGGTAGCCTACTTGTTGAAATTTGGTTCTATGACGGCAGTGACCCAATTCAGAAAGTGATTACTTCTGGAGACAACACTTGGACCATGTAACTAGATAGATTGAAGGCATGGCGAAAGCGACCTTTCATCATAAATCTTCAATCTCAAGCTTAAAAATCGCATCGTTCTTTTGAACATGCGATTTTTTTGTTGTAAAACAGTAAGATTATCCACCTAGCAAACTAAAGACAATGCAAGCACTGATTAGTACTGATGAACTCAATAGCCTTCTCGGCCAACCTAACGTCAAGCTCCTCGACGCTAGTATTGCGTTTCAAATCCCTTCTGAAGGCAAAAAGATTCAAGATAAGTGGATTCCAAATACTTTACGCTTCGATTACGACAATGACTTTTGCTTACCCGGTTCTTCCCTGCCGCATATGATGCCAACAGAAGAAGGCTTCAACCAAAGTGCGCAACAACTCGGTTTGAACAACGAAGATTTGATTGTGGTTTACGACAACTCTGGCACTTTAGCCGCGCCAAGAGCTTGGTGGATGTTCAAAGCTATGGGACATGATAATGTTCGAGTCTTAAACGGCGGCCTTCCCGCTTGGGTTGAAGCCGGATTCCCTGTTGAAAGTACCCTATCGCAACCAAGCGAAGAAGGTAACTTTGCAGGTAAGCTCAACCAAAATGCCTTTTTGAGTGCACAAGATGTTCTTGCTCATTCAACCAATAAAAGTGCCAACATCATCGATGCCAGAGCCAAAGCACGATTCCTTGGTGAAGTGCCTGAGCCACGAGAAGGTCTACGTAGTGGGCACATTCCAAATTCGGTTTGCTTACCGTTTCAAGAACTCTTGACCAACGGTCACATTAAACCAAACTCAGAGTTGCAACAGATATTTAGCGCACTAACGATAGATAGTGACAATTCGATTATTTTTAGTTGCGGTTCCGGTGTAACCGCATGCATTTTATTACTCGCGGCGTATCAAATTGGTCTAGACAATCTGTCGGTGTACGACGGTTCTTGGACCGAATGGGGTGCTGACCACTCTCTACCTATCGAGCGTTAAGACAAGTGTCTGTTTAACAAAGTATCTTACGTTTATCTAAAGATGATGTGTTCCAATAAACTAAACGCAGCTTCTAAACCAAACTTGTCATTTCGAAATAGAAACTGGCTATGAGTGATTTGTCCCTCCTCATAGCCTGACTACATCAAAAGCCGACTATTTCCGTTAGCGTTCAGATGTCGCGTTACCGTGCATTTGCTCATCTAAGTTGAGCACGGTTAATGCGTTACTAACGCTCGTGGCGATCACGTCTATCGCTCCAGTTCTTAATGCTCCGAGTAGAGCGAGTGGCTTGCTGTTCTCAGCTGCGATCGCAATGACTTCCGAGATCGGCCGAAACTCTTCAATACCAAGTCCAATTACTCGGTCACTCATTACCGTGTTCGCTACATTACCGTGAATATCAAAGAAGTCATAACCTGCAAAATCCCCTACCACACCTTGTTGAAGTCTCGACTGAACCACTTCATCAGGCGTAAACCAACCTAAGTCGACCATGTAACTGTTTTCGCTCATGTCACCAATACCAACCAAAGCAACATCGGCTTTACGTGCTAGGTCGAGCGTTTGTTTCACGGTTGCATTTTGCATGAAGGCCAACTTCTGTTCTCTATTTTCTGCGTATGCCGGCGCATAAAGGGTTTCAGAGGTTCCCCCATATTTCTTCGCCAACTGACGACAAATATGGTCGGCGTTATACATACCGCCACGCGGGTGAATACCACCAATGCCACACACAAATTTACAGTCACGCGGCGTAATAACACCAATATGGTGAGCGACAGACGACACGTTGCGCCCTTGTCCGACCGTCACCACCATGCCGTTTTTGAGCGTGCTAGTGAGATAATTGGACACCAATCCCGATACCTGTAGTCGTTGCGCTTCTTCATTCGGTTGATCAAGAGCAACAAGCGCGCGCTTAACGCCGAATCGCTCGATCAAACGTTGTTCAATCTTGGCGCTGAACACCGGATGGTATTTAACGGTAATTTCAACAATGCCTTCATCACGTGCCTGCTTGAGCATTCGCCCGACCTTTGCGCGTGATATGGCAAATTTTCTCGATATCTCTTCCTGAGTCGCACCGTCTTGATAATACGCGACGGAAATCTCTGTCAACAAATCCTTGTTTTCAATGGAAATATCTTGATTAGAACTGCTCATGGTTTCTCTCGCCCTTTAAGAGGATCGATATTGTATGCAATAAGTGAACATATGCTCATTGACTTAGCATATGTTCTTTATCAATTTAAACGCTACATTTGCTCATCGCAATAACATTTTCTCACTACAATTTTTTACCCTCTTGGACAACGCTCAAGCTTTGAACAATAAGGGCAAACGTTTATTTGGGTTAACCACTAAACACACAGTAAAAAAACGTTGATGAAGTTCACTATAAGTCCATTTCAGCGATTGACTTTCAGCATAGATAGGATAAATATGGACACATCATTTACTCAGCTATCGATCAAATGTTCATAGCATTTGTTCGGTAACGAAATTTTCCGTAGTTGGCTGAGCAGATGTCTCATTAAATGCGATGAGACGGTTAGCTAACTCGCTTGCAAATGCACAAGCTGTGATAACAAAAATCACGCTTAAGCCCATTTAAATAGGATGATCGATTATGAGCAACAAGTTAGAGCAACTTCGTAAACTAACGACTGTAGTAGCAGACACTGGCGAGATTGATGCAATTAAAAAGTATCAGCCAGAAGACGCAACAACTAACCCTTCTCTTATCCTTAAAGCCGCTCAAATCGCAGAGTACGCACCTCTAATCGATGCTTCAATCGAATACGCTAAAGCACAGAGCAACGACAAAGCTCAACAAGTTCAAGATACTTGTGACATGCTTGCAGTAAACATCGGTAAAGAAATCCTAAAAACTATCCCAGGTCGTATCTCTACAGAAGTAGACGCTCGTCTATCTTACGATATGGAAGGCAGCGTAGCGAAAGCTCGTCAACTAGTGAAAATGTACAACGATGCTGGCATCACTAACGACCGTATCCTTATCAAACTGGCTTCAACTTGGGAAGGCATTCGCGCAGCTGAGATCCTAGAAAAAGAAGGCATCAACTGTAACCTAACGCTTCTATTCTCGTTCGCTCAAGCACGTGCTTGTGCAGAAGCGGGCGTATTCCTAATCTCGCCATTCGTTGGTCGTATCATGGACTGGTACAAAGCGAAAGAAGGCCGTGACTTCGAAGCTCAAGAAGATCCAGGCGTACTATCTGTAACTAAGATCTACAACTACTACAAAGAATACGGCTACAAAACTGTAGTTATGGGCGCAAGCTTCCGTAATATCGGTGAGATCTTAGAACTAGCTGGTTGTGACCGTCTAACTATCGCTCCTGCTCTACTTGCAGAACTAGAAGCAGCTGAAGGTGAAGTAGTTGAGAAACTAGTTGATTCTAAAGGCGCAGCTGAGCGTCCAGCACCAATGACTCACGCTGAATTCCTATGGGAACATAACCAAGACCCAATGGCTGTTGAGAAGCTGGCTGAAGGTATCCGCAACTTCGCCGTTGACCAAGGCAAACTAGAAGCGATGATCGAAGCTAAGCTATAATTGCTTACCAAAAGCGAGTAGCCCGTCTACTCGCTTTTACCATCAGCACTATTTTCAAAAAATTCTATTTGAACTTGTTTCGGCGAGTTCCCTCTATTTAAATCAAATATCGAGAAGTAATCACTATGGATCGTAAACATCTAGCAAATGCAATCCGTGCGCTAAGCATGGATGGTGTTCAACAAGCTAACTCTGGTCACCCAGGTGCACCTATGGGTATGGCTGACATCGCTGAAGTTCTTTGGCGCTCTCATCTAAACCACAACCCATCAAACCCTGAGTGGGCAGACCGCGACCGTTTCGTGCTGTCTAACGGCCACGGCTCAATGCTGATTTACTCTCTACTGCACCTTGCAGGTTACGAGTTGTCTATCGACGATCTGAAAAACTTCCGTCAGCTTCACTCTAAAACTCCTGGTCACCCAGAGTACGGTTACGCGCCAGGTATCGAGACCACAACGGGTCCGCTAGGTCAAGGCATCACTAACGCGGTTGGTATGGCTCTAGCTGAAAAAGCGCTAGCAGCGCAATTCAACAAAGAAGGCCACGACATCGTTGACCACTTCACTTACGTGTTCATGGGCGACGGCTGTCTGATGGAAGGTATTTCGCACGAGGCATGTTCTCTTGCAGGTACTCTAGGTCTAGGCAAGCTGATCGCGTTCTGGGATGACAACGGCATCTCTATCGACGGTCACGTTGAAGGTTGGTTCTCTGACGACACACCTAAGCGTTTCGAAGCTTACGGTTGGCACGTAATCCCTGCAGTCGATGGTCACGATGCTGACGCAATCAACGCAGCAATTGAAGCAGCGAAAGCGGATCCACGTCCTACACTTATCTGTACTAAGACTATCATCGGTTTTGGTTCACCAAACAAATCTGGTTCACACGATTGTCACGGTGCGCCACTAGGTGCAGAAGAAATCGCAGCAACACGCAAAGAACTAGGTTGGGAGCACGGTCCTTTTGAAATTCCGCAAGAAGTCTACGCAGAATGGTCAGCGAAAGAAACAGGCGCAGCTAAGGAAGCAGCGTGGAACGAGAAATTTGCAGCTTATGAAGCAGCGTACCCTGAGCTGGCAGCTGAATTTAAACGCCGCGTAAACGGTGAGCTTCCTGCACAGTGGGAAGAGAAAGCAAGCCAAATCATTGCTGATCTTCAAGCTAACCCAGCAAACATTGCATCACGTAAAGCGTCTCAAAATGCTCTAGAAGCATTTGGTGCTCTACTACCAGAGTTCATGGGTGGCTCTGCTGACCTAGCACCTTCTAACCTAACCATGTGGTCTGGTTCTAAGTCTCTAGAAGCAAGCGACTTCTCTGGTAACTACATCCACTACGGCGTACGTGAATTCGGTATGACAGCGATCATGAACGGTATCGCGCTACACGGTGGTTTCGTTCCTTACGGCGCAACATTCCTAATGTTCATGGAGTACGCACGTAACGCAATGCGTATGGCTGCGCTGATGAAAATTCAGAACATCCAAGTGTACACGCATGACTCTATCGGTCTTGGCGAAGATGGTCCAACTCACCAACCAGTTGAGCAAATGGCATCGCTACGCCTAACACCAAACATGAGCACATGGCGTCCATGTGACCAAGTTGAGTCCGCTGTAGCTTGGAAGTTGGCGATTGAACGTAAGGATGCACCGACAGCACTTATCTTCTCTCGTCAAAACCTTGCGCAACAAGAGCGCACAGCAGAACAAGTAGCAGACATCGCAAAAGGTGCTTACATTCTGAAAGATTGCGAAGGCAAGCCTGAGCTAATCCTTATCGCAACAGGTTCTGAAGTTGAACTAGCAGTAGAAGCAGCAGCACAGCTAACTACTGAAGGTAAGAAAGTACGCGTTGTTTCAATGCCATCAACAGATGCGTTTGACAAACAAGACGCCGCTTACCGTGAAGCTGTACTGCCATCAGACGTAACAGCACGTATCGCAATTGAAGCAGGTATTGCTGACTTCTGGTACAAGTACGTAGGCTTCGACGGTCGCATCATCGGTATGACTTCATTCGGTGAATCTGCACCAGCTGGCGAACTATTCAAAATGTTTGGTTTCACGACTGAAAACGTAGTGAACACAGCAAAAGAGCTACTCGCGTAATTGCAGTAAAAAGATAGTCAGTTTTCTCTATTGCGAATGTGAAAACTGAAAAGCCCCACCAGCAATGGCGGGGCTTTCTTTTATCTGGCTCCTATTCGCATAAACGCAGCCAGGACATAAACATCACAACTTTCGTTACGACTATTTGTCTTCAAATCGAAGTGCGAGCTGATAGAAATCTTGTACTTGGTCTTTCAACTGTCGGCTATTTTGCTCAACTGAATGTGTTGCTGCCAAGTTTTGTTCTGCGGTCGAAGCGATAGAATGAATGTGCTGGTTTACATCACTAGATAGCTTTAACTGGTTATTCGCCGCTTCTGCTACATCAACCATCAGCCCACTCATGGTTTGCATCATCTGTTCAACTTCAGACAAACGCAACGCGCTTTGTTCTGCTACTTGAGAACAGGCATCGGTTTGCTCTTTGTTTGCCAGAATATCTTTCTGCCAACTTTGAATCGTTGCCAACATAGTGGAGATAGAGGCTTGGATTTGTTCAGTTGCATTGGATGTTCGCCCAGAAAGCGCGCGGACCTCATCAGCTACAACAGCAAAACCACGACCTTGCTCCCCTGCCCTTGCTGCTTCAATCGCCGCGTTAAGTGCCAGTAAATTGGTTTGCTCTGCGATCCCACCAATCTCTTCCATCAAATGGTTCACCTTCTGCGCCTGATCACTCAGTTGATACGTCGTTTCCGTCGCTTTTTCAGCTTGAAGGCTTAATTGCGCTAGATTGGTGTGCGTTTGATCAATGGTCTCCTTCGCCATCAAGCATGACTTCAATGTATCATCAATCAACATATGCGCATCATTGGTACTCGAAGAAACCGAATTTGCCGACGACTCCACCTCTTGGGTAGCATCTCGCACACGATGAATATCGGTATTTTGCTGATTTAATGCAGCCGAGACTTCTGCCGTTGTTTGACTAAGCTCTTCGGCGCAATGCTGCAAAGGCAATGCGGAGTCAGTCATCCTTCCTAACACGGTTCGAATTCTTGCGGATAGCATTTTGATATGGAAATCGGCAATCGAAAATGCCGTGTTACCAGAATAGATCAAGCGACTTACGCTGTCATATTGCTTTTGTAACTTTTTAAGTTGCTGAGGTGTATCAATTAACTCTTGGCGGAATAACAGAGCTAGAACACTTGCAGGTAACGCACTTGCAAGCCAAGCCAACGGCCCTTCAACAGACAACGCATATGCGGTTGCAGGTGCGGTTAGTGCACCAAGTAGAATCGCATAGCGAATGGTTTCATTGGTTTTCAACGACCAAGTTCGGCCAGACTTTTCTGCAGCACGCATGCTTTTGTAGGCTTTTGTCGCAATATCAACCCACTCTCGCTTTGGTTTCACGCGCACTGATTGATACCCAACAACATGGTTGTCTTCGTAGATAGGGGTGACATAAGCATCAACCCAATAGTAACCGCCAGACTTAGTGGCGTTCTTAACCATTCCACGCCAGGCTTTACCTTGTTTAAGGCGTGCCCACATATCACCGAAAGCGGCTTTAGGCATATCTTTATGACGAACTATATTATGGTTCTGACCGACAAGTTCTTCGTGAGTGTATTCAGCAACGCGGCAAAAGGCTTCATTACAATATGTAATAACACCTTGTAAGTTCGTTGTTGAGACGAGTTCCTCAGACTCCCTCACGAGAGTTTCTTGAGCTTTATGAGAAATATTGGCTGACATAGACGAAACTTCTTTAGTTTTTATTGATTTTCGGCAAGATATATACAGGATTTTTATTTTTATTACAAAAAGTTAGATAAAAAGTCTTATCAAATCGACATTTTTATTGTGGGAATTCACATTATCGATAAAAACATAAAGAAGAGATTGTTGATTTGAGCTAATAAACAAACCCGACACGATCGGCCGGGTTATATATTAAGCCTCAATTAAGCGGTTTGTGATTCTGGCTTTTTATTCGTTTTTAACGCAAACATCGCGATAACGAGTAACACAAATGGAAGAACATACAAATTAAGATTCTGCCAACCTACGGTAGACTCAAGCCAACCAGATAGTAATGCGGTGATGGTGACACAACTGAACACGAAGAATTCATTAAACGCTTGAGCCTTGCTTCTGTTTTTCGCTTCATAACTTTGACTAAACAGCCCGGTTGCTGCGATAAACATAAAGTTCCACCCTATTCCTAACAGGATTAAAGCAAGACTAAAATGCCAGATAGACACTCCATGTATATTAATTCCAATACAAGCAACAAATAGCAATCCACCCGCCAAAATCATATTCTTAGCGCCAAACCGCTCTATCAGACGGCCCGTGACAAACGCAGGTGCAAACATACCCAACACGTGCCATTCGATCACTCCCGCCGCTTTATCAAAATCAAAGCCACAACCAATCATCGCTAAAGGAGTTGCTGTCATTAAAATGTTCATCACCGCGTACGCAACCATTGCCGCGATAACGGCCAGCATGAAATTAGGTCGACGAATAATCAGTCTCAGCTTATCCGCCTTAGCGTGTAGCGCCTGCGTGTGTGCAGGTGGAAAACGAATGGTTTGTAGCACAACCAACGCGGTTATATAAAGCACGACAAGCACAGCAAATGCACTAATGTATAAGCCATCACCTGACCACTGCTGCGAGTACACGGCCAGATTAGGCCCAAGGATCGCCGCTAACACCCCACCCGCCATAGATATCGAAATCGCCCTATGTCTTGCCGACTCTTCACACACTTCAATGGCAGCAAACCTGTATAGAGTACCGAAACCTATACCAACACCAAGCAAAAACGTAGACATGCAGAACAGATAGAAGTTTTGTTGACTTAATGCATACGTCGCTAGACTAGCACCCAAAATGCCAATGACATTACCAAGGCTAAAACCAAGGCTACGCCCTAACTTGCCCATAATTAGCGACGCGGGAATTGTCGCGGCCATCAGTCCCAAAAACTGCAGTGCAACTGGTAATGTGATAAAACTTGATGACGGCGCAAGTGTTTTGCCAATAAGGGCAATAACAGATATGAGTAAAATATTCCCTGTCATTAATAAGGCTTGGCAGAGGGATAGAAGCCATACATTACGGTTCAATTCCAAATTCCTTTTGGTTACAACGTATACAGATAACATATAGGAAAGCAGAAACAATAGAAAGATATGAGAGTAATTCTCAACAAAAAGAGCCAGAGGCATAGTACCTCTGGCTCTTCACTATTCTCTTTTCGCTTTTAAAAAGTTTTTCTGTTGAGCTTACTTGTTGCGGCGCGCTTTTACTGCATCAGAAAGCTGACGAAGTACCGTTTCCGTATCTTCCCAACCAATACATGCATCAGTGATCGACTGACCATAAGTGGCTGCTTTGCCATCCACTAAGTCTTGGCGACCTTCAACTAAATGAGACTCGATCATCACTCCAAAAATGGCTTCTTCGCCACCAGAGATTTGCTCGGATACATCATCAGACACCAGCATTTGACGCTTGAACTGCTTCGAGCTGTTAGCATGGCTAAAATCAATCATCACTTTTTTCGGCAGACCTGCGGTGTCCAGCTCATCTTTAATTTGAGCTACATGTGCTGCACTGTAGTTTGGTTCTTTACCGCCACGTAGAATAATATGGCAGTCTGGATTACCAGCGGTTTCTACGATCGCGGAATGACCGTATTTTGTTACTGAAAGGAAGTGATGGGAAGCGCTTGCAGAACGAATCGCGTCGCTCGCTATTTTAATATTCCCATCTGTACCGTTTTTGAAACCTACAGGACAAGAAAGACCAGAAGCAAGCTCGCGGTGAACCTGAGATTCTGTCGTACGAGCACCGATAGCTCCCCAACTGATCAAATCCGCCACGTACTGAGGTGTAATCATATCTAAGAATTCACTTGCCGTCGGCAAGCCCATATCGGTTAGATCAAGAAGAAGTTTACGTCCGATACGTAGACCATCATTTAGCTTATAGGTGTCATTTAAGTAAGGGTCATTGATAAGGCCTTTCCAACCAACGGTCGTACGCGGCTTTTCAAAATAAACTCGCATAACAACCTCAAGCTGCTCGCCCAGTTCATCACGTAATACTTTTAGCTTTTTACCGTACTCAACCGCGGCAGCCGGATCGTGAATAGAACACGGGCCAACGATCACGAGTAATCGATCGTCTTTTCCTTCAAGAATATTGTGAATGGCGTTACGGCAATCAAAAGTGGTCGAAGAAGCGGTTTCAGTCGCTGGGAACTTCTCTAATACTGCAACAGGTGGCAATAACTCTTTTACTCTATTTATTCTTACATCATCAGTTTGAAACATTACTTCTACTTCCTGGTTTTATTTCCGACCCCATTTTTACCAACTGAACTCATTGCAACATTGTTCACAAAGCGAGCAGCATCAAGGGCTGTGGTCATTTTCTGTCTAGCGTTTAAGTAACTTATCGGCTTAGGCGTAGACTTGCAATCAGTTTTTGCAAATAAATGCAAATAAAAACCACCTGTTAACCACCGCGCACAATGTAAAGTAAAGTTTACGAAAAAAAGTTCAAAATAATCATCAATTTTCTTATGCACCAAAAAATCTTTACTACAATGTAAGAAATATCAGAAGTTTGTGAGGTATTTTTGGGTAGTAAATGTTGATCAAGTTCAAATATATTGTTGCTTGATATGAAATGATTAGAATATTAAACTAATTTCTTATAAACGCTGGTTTTTTCTAATTTTTTGATAAAACGAAGTAGAAGTTAATATGCAATCAATACAAGGAAACATTATGAACAAAGTAGCAATTGCAGTAGCAGCAGTGGTAGCTGGTAGTAGCGCGCTTTTAAACTCTGCTCAAGCTGAAATGTACATCGGGGGCAAAGTGGGCATGACTACACTTGACGACGCTTGCTATCTAAATAGCCCTTGTGATGATGAAGCGTTCGGTGCAGGACTACATATCGGTTATGACTTTACCGATATCATCGGGCTAGAGTACGGCGTAGACTTCTTAGGCGACTATGAAGGAAACTCTAGGTCAGGGGCTAATACGATTAATACGATTGACGGCAATCTAACGGCTTTAACACTTGCACCTAAATTCAACTGGCACTTAAACGACTCTTGGAATCTGTTTGCTAAGATCGGTGGTGCTTACATGATGTCTGATGACGAAACAGACTTTGTCCCAACAGGTTCTTTGGGTGCTGAATACTCGATCGATAGAAACTGGAGTGTTCGCGCTGAATACCAACGTTACCAAGACATGTCTGACGACGTGTGGGACGACATGGATGCTAACTTCTTTGGTATCGGTGTTAACTACAAATTCGCAGCTGCTCCAGTTGTTGCAGCAGTTGTAACGGAAGAAGTGATCGAGCCAGATCCAGAACCAGTGATGATGAGCAAGGTGCACAAAGAAGAGTACGGTACAGGTACGTTTGAATTCGATAGTGCTAAGTTAACAGAGTCCGTTTCTGAACGTCTGGACAACTTTGTTTCATTCTTGAACGAATATCCTCAAGCTCAAGTAGAGATTACTGGTTACACAGATAGCTCAGGCCCTGCGGCATACAACCAAAAACTGTCTGAGCGTCGTGCTCAATCTGTTGCTGATTACCTAACCGCAGCTGGCATTGGTTCAGATCGTTTGACAGTCAAAGGTATGGGTGAAGAAAACCCAGTTGCTGACAACAGCACTCGCGAAGGTCGTGAGAAAAACCGTCGCGTAGAAGTTGTAGTACCTTCATTTGAATACCAAGAGCTAGTTCAACCAGAATAAGCATCTATGATTCATGATCGATGATGTGGCAAAAATTTATGGGGTGCATTTGCACCCCATTTTGATCTCATATTAAGGGATATTGCCACTATGGTTTTGGGAAAAAGATCAACTCATTATCTTGCACCATAACGCAATCCATACCAGCTGCATGCGCCGCTCGCTTCCCCAACTCAGTATCCTCGAACACAAGACACTGTGACGCCTCCACGTCGAGTTGTTGCGCGGCCACCAAAAAGGTATCTGGAAAGGGTTTATGGTTCTCTACATCACTCGCGGTTACTACAACATCCAACTTGTCTAATAAACCTGCATGACTTAATAAGCGCATGGCACTTTCTCGTTGGCTGCCAGTCCCGACTGCAATTTTCTTATGGCCTAAATATTCCTCTAACACGATGTTCGTGCAAGGAATAACGTCACCATGAAGCTCCATAGCAGCGAATGTTTCCATTTTAAATGTCGCGACAGTTTTAGGATCTAATGAAAGCTCATGCACACGATTTAGTTCCTCAACAATTTTAAAGCTCGGCATCCCTCCTAAACTGTGAAACCACTCCTGACAAAACGGAAAATCAAAACGCTCAGCAGTTGCTTGCCAAGCTGCCAAGTGGGCTGGCATGGTATCGATTAGAGTACCATCCATATCAAATATGAATCCTTCATAGGGTCTAAAATCAATCGTGCTCATGTCTTTTCTTCTATTTGTGCATCTGTAATGTTAATTTATCAGCTCTTTCAATCGTCCTTACCGGCATTTACTTATCATGCTCAAAATTTCGAACTCCGTCACAATTCAAGAGTGGGAAATTCAATTATCCCCAATTAGAGCTCAAGGGAATGGTGGCCAGAACGTTAACAAGGTAGCGTCCGCTATACACCTGCGCTTTGATATCCGGCATTCAAGCTTACCTGACTTTTACAAAGAGCGATTACTTGCACTTTCTGATAGTCGTATAAATAAAGATGGCGTGATCATCATCAAAGCGCAACAATTTCGGACACAAGAACAAAATAAGGAAGACGCCCTAAATCGGCTTCAAGCATTGATAAAAGCTGCCGCTTTACAGGAGAAGAAGCGTATTAAAACGAAACCAACCCGCGCTTCTCAACGCCGACGACTTGATACAAAAAACAAGCACGGAGCGAAAAAACAGCAACGTAAAAAAGTGCTGTATTAGTGCATGTCGTTTTCTCGACATGTTAGTTGAACAACGTTTGCTAGCCCTTGGAAATCTCATTGGATTTCTCTTTTTAGTTACTTATTCAGGAAACAACAATATGACTATTAGGCAAAAACTCTACTTCCTCGGAGTTATCGCCATTTTAGGCATCGTAGCCCTTTTGGGTACGTCATCCCATTTTGAAAATAAGAGCAATGACCTTAATCACGCCATCAAACTCGTTGGTGATCTAGAAATACGCTTACTAAACTTACGCAGAAATGAAAAAGATTTCCTACTACGTAGTAATGACAAATATCTAAATAAGTTTGACGCCAATGTTGACAAGTTTATAGACACAGAAAAAGAGCTTGCGAACATACTCAAGAGTAATGAATTACCTTCCAGTCAACAATTTAAGCAAGACTTGCTCGCATACCAAAGGGGCTTTCAGAATCTGGTCAGCGCTTACCAACGATACGGGCTTGATTCAAAGAGTGGGCTTCTCGCTGGTTACGAACAAGCACTATTAGAAGCAAAACAACGTTCAGACCACCAGCAGTTATTGGCATTAGTCCGTTTTGACTCTGCGGTAAAAGCAGGACTATTCAATAGTGACTTGCTTGAGGGGCAATATGCTCCGGAGCTTATCAAAACAGGTAAGCAATTGGCGGCCCAAAAGCAAGTTGTTGGGGTTGCTTATGACAAAGGCCTACTCGGTGAAACTCGCGCATTATCTCATGCCGTAGAAGAGCAATTTGAAACCTTTTCCACAGCCCTTAGCTCTGCTGCCGCACAACGTGATGAACAAATGTCGACCATCAAGCAGGTCATTACAGCTCTGATCTTAGTCGTTATTTTCGCATTGATTTGGCAAATTTCACGTTCAATCAATACGCGAGTGAATAGCTTACTTGGCACCATTCGAAGTATCAGCGAAACGAACAACATGGGACTTCGATCTGATTTGAAAGGTCAAGACGAGCTATTTGATATCAGTCATCACCTCAATGACCTATTGGATAAGCTTGAGCATCTAATTAGTAGTACCCAAGAAAAATCGGCGCAACTCACTGCAAGTACCGATAATATGCATCGTGAGTTAGAAGGCGTTATGGAGCAATTCCACACTCAAACTGACCACACTGCATCAATGGCGACGGCAGTTCAGCAAATGGTTGCCACAATAGGTGAAATCTCTGAAAGCACATCAGTTGCGGTAGAAGGCGTACATCAGGCAGCGAATAATGCCGAACAAGGTCGAGGAGTTGTTGAGGCGACGGTAACCAACATCGGTCAACTAACCACGATTTTATCAAACAGCCAGCAGTCGATTGGCTCGCTGAATCAGCATGTAGATAAAATTGGTGGTGCCGTGAACATCATCCAAGAAATTGCAGAGCAAACCAACCTACTAGCTCTCAACGCAGCAATTGAAGCCGCGCGAGCAGGCGAACAAGGCCGCGGGTTTGCAGTTGTTGCCGATGAAGTACGCGCCCTAGCTAGCCGAACTCATCAATCCACAGAGGAAATCACGCGGGTCGTTGCAGATATTCAAACTCAAATGTCTACAGTTGTTGCTGATATTGATCAATGTAACGATCAAGGGCAACAAACACTTAATGCTTCTGAAAAACTGGATTCTAGCCTGCAACAGATCATCACTGACATGCATTCAATTCAAGGTAATTCGGAGCGCATAGCTTCAGCAATTGAAGAACAAGGTATCGTGATGAACCAAGTTAGCGGTTCAATCACCGAGCTAAACGCAATATCTGAGAATAACATGCAATCCGCTCAGGAATGCTTGCATGAAGTGAACTCTGTCTCTGCTCAAGCTCATGATATGGATGAAGCCGTTGCACAATTCAAAACTGCGCTAAAATAACCCTTTTTCAAAATAGAAAGCCCGAGGCAACCATTGCTTCGGGCTTTTTTTCAATTGTCACTTCGTGCTTACTGCGCACTTCGGATGTGATTATTCATTATCAAGAGGAACCAGCTTGGTGTTGCCGCCATGAACTTTCTCACGCTGTCTTTGCACCAGAGCGTAGAAGCCTGGGATCAAGAATGTACCTGCTAAAAGCACACACAATAGACCACCAATCAGCGACACGCCGAGTGAGTTTTGACTCACGTGCCCCGCGCCAGCGGCAAAGATAAGCGGGAAGATACCCAGGATAAATGACCAAGATGTCATATTCACAGCGCGGAAACGTAACGTGCCTCCTTTAACCGCTGCACTATCGATATCAGCATCTTTTTCTTCACGCTCTTGCTTGGCGAACTCCACAATCAAAATTGCGTTTTTCGCCGCCAAGGCTATGAGCAAGACAAGACCAATTTGGGCATACAAGTTAAGCGGCGTGCCAGTTAGATTCAACGCAAGGAAGGAACCTAACGTTGCTACTGGGACCACCAAAATAATAGCCAGTGGAATACTCCAACTCTCATACTGAGCCACCATAAACAAGTAAATGAATATCAAAGCCAGCGCAAACGCATAAATGGCTTGGTTGCCCGCAAGCACTTCCTGATAAGCCATACCTGTCCATTCATACGTGTACCCTTGTGGAAGAACTTCAGCAGCAACGCGTTCCATTGCGGCAATCGCATCACCACTAGAGTAACCCGGTGCTGGTTGGCCTTGAATGATAGCACTGCGGTACATGTTGTAACGCCACGCCACATCAGGCTCAAACACTTGCTCGTAGCTCACTAGCGTACTTAACGGAACCATATCACCGTTCGAAGAACGAACATGGAAACGCTCTAGATCTTCCATGCTGCTACGGTGCTGGCTATCAGCTTGCATGGTTACGCGGAAGTTCTTACCAAACATGGTGAAGTCATTCACATAAAGCGAACCTAAGTTGCCTTGCAAGGTTTGGAAAATAGACGACAGCGAAATACCTAATTGCTGCGCTTTCTCACGATCGATATCAACGTAGTAGTGCGGAACATTCGCGCGGAACGTGCTAAACGTGTAGGCAATTTCAGGCGCTTGGTTAGCCGCTTGGATCATTTCTCCCATGACCATCGACAAATCGGTACGACTTCGCCCTAGCGTGTCTTCAAGCACAAACTCAAAACCAGACGCAGCGCCCATACCAGGAACCGCCGGTGGTCCCATCGCAAAAACAACCGCTTGAGGTAGCTCTGTCGCCGCTCGACCGTTAATACGTGCCGCGATAGCATTAGCAGAGTGCTCTCCTTGCAGCGAGTTACGAGTATCCCAGTCATGCAATTTGATAAATACAGAAGCACCGTTTGATGCTGCTGCGCCTGTCATAAACGAGTAACCATTCGCAACCGTCACACCATCCACACCAGGTTCTTCACCGATCATTTTCATTAAATCATTGGTGACTTCTTCAGTACGTGATAAAGAGGCTGAATCCGGTAGCTGTACGTTAACCAGCAAAATGCCTTTATCTTCTTGAGGAACAAACGCTGTAGAGGTGGTTTTCGCAAAGAAAGTGACCGCTGCGATAGCAACTATAAAGAACGTCACGAGCAGTAAAGACTTCTTCACCAAGAAACCAGCGATCTGGCCATAACGCGTAGTGATGCGCTCTAAGCCTCGGTTGAAAGCCTGGAACCAGTTAGCGGTATTGCCCCCACCCTGCTTCAATACCAGAGAACAAAGTGCTGGGGACAGCGTCAATGCATTGATGGATGAAATCACAACCGAAATACAGATGGTCAAAGCGAACTGGCGATACATGATACCAGTGATACCTGGCAGCATGGCAACAGGTATGAATACCGCAAGTAGGACCAAGGTCGACGTGATGATTGGGCCCGTTACTTCTTTCATCGCTAGCAACGTCGCTTTACGCGGTGAAATAGTTGGGTCTTTCGCCATGGTAGTATCGACGTTTTCGATAACCAGAATCGCATCATCCACCACGATACCAATCGCAAGGATCAAGCCAAACAAAGTAACCGTATTAATGGTGAAGCCCGTTGCCTGCATGATGGCAAACGTACCAATCAGAGAAACGGGGATCGCGACAACAGGAATCAACGTTGCACGCGCACTACCCAAGAACAAGTAAGTTACAGCAATCACCAATAGAATCGCTTCAATCAGTGTTTTTACTACCCCTTTGATCGATTCAGATACGAACACGGTTGTATCGTAGCTGGTCTCGTATTCCATTCCCTCTGGGAAGTTTTTGCTCAAGCCTTCAAGGAGCTCCATGACGGCCTGACCACTTTCTAACGCATTCGCATCCGATTGAAGAGACAACGCAACGATTGACGCGTCCTGGCCACGGAACTTACCGTTACCATCGTAGAACTTTTTGCCTAGTTCGACACGAGCGACATCTTTCAGATAAACCGTGGAACCATTTGGATTAGCTCGAAGGACAACGTTCTCAAACTCGCTCACGCTTTCCAAGCGACCTTTGGTCACAAGGTTAAACTGAACTTCTTGCGGATTGTTGTATGGTGCTGCACCTACACGCCCTGCCGCAACTTGAACGTTCTGTTCAGCCAAAGCGGCGTATACGTCTGACGTGGTTAGCTTAAGGTTGGCCATTTTTTCAGGATCTAACCAAACACGCATTGCGTATTCGCCACCACCAATCACGTTAACTTCACTGATACCTTTCGCACGAGCCAACTGATCTTTTACATTCAAGTTAATGTAGTTAATCAAGAACTGATCATCGTATTTGCCATCAGGTGAATAGAAGTTAAGTACCATCAGCAAGTCAGGTGAACGCTTTTTCACCGTCACACCAACCATGCGAACTTCTTGAGGCAGTTTTGACTCAATCTGTGACACGCGGTTTTGCACGTTAACTTGCGCCATATCTGGATCGGTGCCGACATCGAACGTGACGTTTAGGCTATAAGAGCCATCGTTCGCGCTCTTTGAAGACATGTATATCATATCCTCAACGCCGTTGACTGAGGTCTCTATGGGGTCCGCAATGGCCTGCTCGACAACTTCCGCACTCGCGCCAGTGTAGTAAGCCGAAACGCTTACTGATGGCGGGCTTATCTGTGGATACTCAGCCACTGGCAAAATCGCCAGTGAGATCGCGCCGGCTAGCGTTAATATGATCGAAATAACCAGCGCGAATTTAGGTCTCTGAATAAAGAAACGACTTAACATAGTGCCCCCTACTGCTTATCTTCAGCAGGTGCTTGAAGGCGCACTTCTACACCATTACGCACACGTTGTAGGCCTTGTGTAATAACTGTATCTTCCTGATCGAGCCCTTCTCGAATGATAATGCCTTGTTCAACCTGAGGTCCAAGCTCGACGTTACGACGCTCTGCCACATTTCCCTCAGCCATCACCATCACAAAGTCACCTTCTAAGTCAGTCTGAACGGCACGTCGTGGAATAACAATAACGTCCTTCGTATTCTTATCTCTTAAGTTCACTTTGATGTGCTGACCAGGAAGTAGCTTCTGATCTGGGTTTGGAACGAGCGCGCGCATAGCAATCGTACCCGTTTTGGTGTCAATACGATTACCTAAGAAATCAAGCTTACCGAGATGCTCAAAAAACTGTCCATTTTCCAGTTCAAGCTGAACTTCAACGCGGTTTGATTCAGCCGAGCCGTCGCCTTTGACTTGATCCATACCCATGGCTAAACGCTCGCGCTCACTCACACTAAATGAAGTATGCACTGGGTCTAAGCTCACCAATGTCGTCAGCACGCCAGATGATGGAGAAACCAGATCACCCGTACTCACTTTGGTATCACTAATACGTCCGCTAAAAGGGGCTCGGATTTGAGTATAGGAAAGGTTAACTTCAGCAAGCTTAAGTTGAGCATTTGCCGCTTCTAGCTCTGCTCTCGCACCAAGAAGTGCCGCAGTTAAAGCATCAAACTCAGATTGAGAGATACTACCGCGAGGCAACAAGTTTTTACCTCGAGTATGATCTAATTCGGCTTTTTTTAGCGCCGCTTTAGCTTGTGCAAGTGCGGCTTTAGCACTCGCGACTTGGGCTTCAAAAGAAGATGGCTCGATAGAGTAAAGGAGCTGCCCTTTTTCTACCATTTGCCCCTCTTCAAAGTGACGAGCTTTTAAGTAGCCAGAAATCTGCGCGGTAATATTGGTATCTTCTACTGCTTCAATGCGACCGATATAAGACTTGCTCGGTTGGTAGTCGATAACCGTGACATCCTGAGTCACTACGAGAGGCGCTTGACCTTTCGTTTGGGCATTATTAGCTTCCCCGCATCCAGCGAGGATTGCTGTAGCCGCCATTAGTGCGACAAGTGGTTTCTTTTGCATGTATTTACCGTCTTTATAGAACAGGATATTGTTGAATTCCTATCAACCTTACTCCTTGCTGCCACTGAAAACTTCACTGAAAAGCGCCCAAGGTGTTTCTAAATGTAAACATGAGAAACAAAAGGAAAATAAAGTAATTTAGTTAACAGTGGTATTCAATGAGCAATATACATACAACTCAATCATAACTATTTAATATACGCCTTAGGAGATCGCGAATTTTAGCGTGTGCTTGGAAACACTAACGGGAGTATTGTATTCGGGCGTAAAGTGAGATTCAGTGCTCAAGATAAGAACGTTTTGTGGCTAAAAAGGTAAAAAGTGACGCCTTCATACTCAAGACCCCGATTTTGACTATTTTTTTAATATAAATGGGTTATCATTCAATTAATTCAACGCCTTCGACAGAGAGGATGACTATGACTTCTAAATGGGCGAAACGCTTTTACCAGATGGCAGAACTAGTGGCGTCTTGGAGTAAGGACCCATCAACACAAGTCGGTGCCGTTATTACTAAACAGAATCGCATTGTATCTGTTGGATTTAATGGCTATCCGCATGGTGTTTCTGACAGTGTCGACACCGATGAGCGCGAGTTGAAATACCTTAAAACACTGCACGCGGAAGAGAACGCAATTTTGTTCTCAAAACGTGACTTAGACGGATGTGATATTTGGGTAACGCATTTTCCTTGCCCTAACTGCGCGGCAAAGATCATTCAAACAGGGATCTCACACGTACACTGCCCTGAGCAGTCTGAAGACTTTTTATCTCGCTGGGGAGATAAAATCCAAGTCAGTCAAGATATGTTCGACCAAGCGGGTGTGAAAGTCGACTGGTTACCACTAGAAGACATTGAAATTGAAGACAAAGACGTGCGCTAGTATTCCATCTTAATATTTAAATAGCCCAGAGAGATCTGGGCTATTTTGTTATTAAATCTGCAAGAGGTCTCGACGTAGTCTTTTAACTGTGTTTTTTCGCTGTGAGCTCAGCAATTTTGACAATAACGAGTACTGATTTTTCCATCATTTCAACAGAAATAAACTCATGAATTCCGTGGAAGTTAAAACCACCGGTGAAGATATTCGGGCACGGCAAACCCATAAAAGATAAACGAGCACCATCTGTACCACCACGAATAGGTTTTATAATCGGTTCCACATCACACGCTTCCATCGCTTGCTTTGCCAGCTCAATGATATGAGGGTAAGGCTCAACCATTTCTCTCATATTGTAATAGCTGTCTTTTATTTTTAGCTCTACAGAACCATGGCGTAAACCCGTGTTCATTTCATCGACGAGTTTCTGCATAAAGGCTTTTCGATCCTCAAGTCTTTGACGGTCAAAGTCTCTAATAATGTAACCTAGCTCGCTTCGTGCAACGCCCATTTCTGCCGATTTTAAATGGAAGAACCCTTCGTAACCTTCGGTTGTTTCCGGAGTTTGATCTTGGGGCATTTGAACTTGAAATTTCGCAGCCAAGTTCATCGCATTGACCATTTTGCCTTTTGCGGTACCTGGATGAACGCTAACTCCATGAAAAATTACATCAGCGTTTGCTGCATTAAAGTTTTCGTATTCCAATTCACCTTGCGGGCCACCATCTATAGTGTATGCCCATTTCGCGCCAAATTTTTTAACATCAAACAAATCTGCACCACGACCGATTTCTTCATCCGGAGTAAAGCCGATACAAATGTCGCCGTGTGGAATGTCTGGGTTTTCCAGTAGCAGAGCTACCGCGGAAAGAATCTCTGCGATACCAGCTTTGTTATCCGCGCCAAGTAATGTAGTGCCATCTGTAGTAATAAGATTGTGGCCATGTAGGTGATGTAAATCTGGGTATTGCACGGGAGATAACACTTCATCCCCCAACCCTAATGCAATATCGCCACCCTGGTAATCTTCGATGAATTGCGGCTTTACGTTTTTGCCAGATGCATCCGGCGCGGTATCCATATGGGCAATGAAGCCGATAGGAGGAACCTCATAATCAACATTGGCTGGCAGTTTAGCCATCAAGTAGCCATTTTTATCCAAAGTCACGTCACTTAAGCCAAGTTCGAGCATCTCTTTTTTAAGTAACTCAGCAAACACAAGCTGGCCAGGTGAACTTGGGCAAAGCGTCACATGTGGATTGGATTGGGTATCAAACGTGACGTATCGAAGAAATCTTTCAACTAAATGTTTCATATTTATTCTCATTGTTTTGTACGATGAGGCCTTATCACGCATTGATAAGCTGACGTTGCCTCATCAAACCTCACGCTATGTTACGCTCTTAGCTCAATAAGAATTTGCTTTGAATCATTTTTTGATAAGAAAGGCTTCTGCACTTTGCCCTCGCTAATTGAAGCACGAATTTAATCTAAAAGTTCCTCTGCCAGTACTCGCCACTCTTTAACCTTTTCACGAAAATGACGCCATTGCTTATCGGTCATCGAACGAGAAACATCTAATGTCAGTTGATCAACCAATGCAAAGTTAGAGTCAATATTCAGAGAAAGCTGCTCACTATAATAACTCTCTGGCTCGAACAAGAGTCGCATAAATATATCTTGATAAGTCACAACATTAGATTTGTTGTCGAACAAGTATTCGAGCTCTTGATATACCGTGGCTCGATAATCTCTCCATAAAGGGCTGTTTAAAATAACTTGCTGAGAAAATGTTTGAGCTAATTGACGCTGATTTCCTGATAGATTCCCCAGCCATTCTTCCATCCACTCTTCAGTGTTATCCAGAATAATTTCACGCACTTCGTCTTCTGTCTTATCGGCATATTTTGCGTTTCGCTCTTGATAATGTTCTTGTACATTACTCAAAAACTCGCGTTCTTGCTCTTTCGTTAATTGCAAACTTAACGCAAAAAGATCTGGTGCTGCTTTGCTTACCACTCTATCGTAATGCGCTCGCGTTCTATCTCGATTTTGTTGTAAGTAATTTAAGGTGATATCGCTCGCTTTTAATCTCTCAAGGTCTTTTAAATGTTCGATATATAATGGTAACTCCTCTTTCTTGTGCCAGTCTGCCAACAATAATAAGCGCTCTTCCACTAGGACTTCTTGTTCCCCTTGCAACGAGACATAGTCCTCTAAGTAATCGAGCACGAACCAATCGATATTGCTGTATAAAAACTTTTTCGCACAACCGGCAAGCAGAAATACGAAACAAAATAGAAGGCCATAACGAAGCGCCTTATTAGATACATCCTTTAATTTAGTCACTTATTCGTATTCCCTTTTCTGTTGATTAAGTTCTATACTCAACCTGTATCACTTAGTATTGCGGCAAACTTACACCAGTGTGACAAATATTGATTGCCACCTTAATAATATATAGAGTTTGAAATTAACTTTTTGATCACAGCTATCCGCAAAAAAGTGAGTTAGAGCGCAATTATCGGCTAAAAAACGTACCGAACGACGCTCCCTATAACGGCATATAATTTGCATGGATGTTTTTTGGATGGTTTATGGAGGCGAAGTATGGCAGCCGCTGAGCAACTTGATACCAGTGTAGAATATGAGATTCGATATTTTGAACAGGGGAAAATGCACTGCATGAGAGTCATTGCTGAAAGCAAAAAAGTGGCTTATCAGTACTATTTGGAGTGTGGTAAGCACAACAGTGACTTGTACTCTATTCGCCCAGACAAGTAAAAAAACCGCCTAACAGGCGGTTTTTTTATTCGTCAGAACCAATATAACTGTTTGATTTTATTTATTATTACAGATTCAAATCCAACAATGTTATTTGATGTCGCCAAAGCGCTCAAGATAAAGGACGGTTGCTGCAGTACGAGAAGGAACTTGAAGCTTTTTAAGTAAACTCTTCATATGTACTTTAACCGTAGACTCAGAGATAAAAAGACGATCGGCAATTTGCTTGTTGCGGAAACCTCTTGCCACCTCTCTTAAGATCTGCGATTCACGATCGGTCAGTGTATCAAACACGTCCTCTTGCTCTGAACGTTCACTCAAATACTTAGAAACTTCTTGGCTGTATGCCTTGTCCCCTTGGTGCGCTTGTTTTAGCAACTCAACCAACTCATCGGGCTCAGTGTCTTTCAATAAATAGCCATCGGCACCACTTCGAACTATTGCTTCGATATCTGCTGGGCTATCTGAAACGGTTAGAATGACAATTCTGGCTTCACAGCCATCTGCACGCAGTGCTTGCAAAGTATCAAGGCCAGACATGCCTTTCATATTAAGATCAAGAAGTACAAGATCCAGTTCCAGCTCATGCGCTTTCGCTACTGCATCCGCGCCATTACTTGCTTCTGCAATAACCTCAAACTCAGGCTCAAAGCTTAAAAGCTGGTGGATACCTCTTCGCATGAGTGGATGATCATCCACCAGCATTACTTTACACACTGTCACTGTTTACTTCCTTACTATGTTGGAATTCTAATTTTACGGTACAACCTTTGTTTATCGATGCTTCGATGTGAAGATCGGCATGCAGTCTAGCGGCCCGCTCTTGCATGATACTCATACCGTAATGATTTAATTTTTCGTCTTGATGTTCAAAGCCTATTCCATCGTCGCTAACGGTTACTGTGACTTTTCCATCATTATCGAGACATTGAATGTGAATATTATCTGCTTGCGCATGTTTGATAGCATTAATTGCCGCTTCTCTTATCAACTGTAGTAAATGAACCTGCTGATGTGCATCCAGTTCAGTTGATGAAAGTCTATTTTTTAGCGTAATGTCCGCAGCAGTTTGTTCACTGAGCGTTTCAACCATGTCTTGCAATGCTTGGCCAAAACTGCCCTCTTTAATCGTAAGACGAAACGTCGTCAGCAACTCGCGTAACTGCGTATAAGCCGCAGATAAGCCCGTATCTAGCTCAGCAATAACTTGATTAGCCTGCGCGATCGCCTTTTCGTCAGGTAAGTTCTTTACGCTTCTCTTTAACAAAGCGACCTGAATTTTTAAGTAAGAGAGTGCTTGAGCCAATGAATCATGCAACTCCCGAGCAATAGTGGCTCGCTCTTCCATCAGCAGAATTTGTTCTGCTTGGCGCTGCGCCCGATTGTAATACACGGCGCGTGATAAAATCTGCACGAAGTTGTCAATAAGAGCCTCGTTCGGACAAGGTAACCCTGCTTTCCAATATAAATAGCCCAAGTGCTCGCCATCTAGCATCAGGGCTTTACCGTGGCAATCTTCATCACAATCTTGGCAGCATTCTTCTCCTTCCATCAATATCCAGCTCGGTTCTCCCAGCTGCTCGATTTCAAGTTTGACCGCTTTAATGCCCTCAAGACTGACAATATGCTGCAAAATCGCCTGGAAATTGTCTTGATTAATACGCGACGCCGTGAGTTCTTTTGACGAGTCATACAGCACTTCTAAAGACTGGTTGGCATGCTGCAATTTACGTGTTTTCTCATCAACCGCTTGCTCTAATCCTCGGTACAACTTACCAAGGTCTGTCGCCATCCGGTTAAAGGTTCGAGTCAGTATTCCCATTTCATTATCGCTAGATACATTGAGCGATATATTGAATGAGCGATTTTTAATTTGCTCGCTAGCAAAAACTAAGGCACGCAGAGGCCGAACAACTTCGAGGCGCACAAAATGAACGACAAACATACTGACACAAAGGATGCCACCCAACCCTAACCCGCCGATCCAGGCTAAGTTAATCAGTTTTTGCTCCGAAAAGCTTTGCAGCTTAAATACAAACTCATCGATTTGTTCAACAAAACCGGCCACTAGGAGTTGATATTCTGCCGGGTTGTCTCCTCTAAGCACCGCCTTGAGTTCATGCCATCTGATAATAAGACGGTAGTAATCGTGAGTGATGTCTTCAGGCACAGACCAATGCTGAAGCGCTTTCATTGAAGGTGAATATATCGAATGTTCAAATGCGTCAATATGTGAAGAATAGTCAACAGATTTAACCTGAATATCATTCGCCAGACGGTAGCTTTGCATTCGCATCGAGCCAGCAACATTGACGGCTTCAGCATCGTTCAAACTGGACGCTAACGTAAAAATCGCAAAACCAGTCGTAGCGACTGAGAGCAGCAAAATAAGAAGCATCGCGGACGCAATCGTGCGCGTCACTGACTTTTTCACATTTTTAAACAATCTGAGTTCCTCGCCCATTAACAATCCTATTTGTACGTGCAATGAACCCATTACCTTTCAACTTTATCAATATGTGATCACCTGCGACGGAATTTATTGATCCAAAACAATATTGCATACCATTTACCCCCTAAGAGGTATTTATACAAATATGTCAAAAACTACAATTTCGTTAGTTTAAATGACAGTTTATTAATGAAAATTGTGGACTATGCTTAGTTTGGGTTCCAAGTTTCGAGGTGACTAAGTGGTAGACCTTTCCAGAAGAAGACTCTTTGCAAGAAAAGCGCACCCCGACAACGCCGTACGTTTGCCTTGGTTAACTAAACCGGAACAGTTTACGGACGATTGCACTCGCTGCGGTAAATGCATTGAGGCCTGTGAAACAAAGATTATAACCAAAAGTGATGGCGGATTCCCCTCGGTCGATTTTTCCATCGATGAATGCACATTTTGCTATCAATGTGCAAACGCCTGTCCTGAGCCCCTTTTCTTGCCAGAAACAGAACAACCTTGGCAAGCAAAAGCAAGTATCAACGATAACTGCTTAGCAAAACAAAATGTCGAATGCCGAAGCTGTGGGGATATGTGCGACCCGATGGCAATTCAGTTCAAATTAGAACTGGGGAAAGTAGCACAACCCAATTTAGACCTTGATGAGTGTAACGGCTGCGGCGCCTGTGTTTCAGTGTGCCCGACTTCATCCATCAATGTGAGCAATATAACAGCCTAAGCCGAATGTCGTCGGCCAAAGGCAATAAAAATAAATGAGAGAGCTATATGTCACTAAATGAAGTGCATATTTCAAGTTTGGTAGTACATGTGCTGCCGGAACATTTGGACGAAATCAAACAAAAGATAGAAGCACACGAAAATGCGGAAATCTATGGTGACAGTCCTGAAGGCAAGATTATCGTCGTACTTGAAACTGAGAACCAAGGTTTCATCACAGACACTATCGATGCCATTAACAATTTACCGAACGTCTTAAGCACGGTATTGGTTTATCACCAAATCGAAACTGGGCTTGAAGAAACGGATGAAGAAGACACTGGAACACAACATTCCCAAATCGAGGGTGAAGTATGAAAATGACAAGACGTGCGTTTGTGAAAGCAAACGCGGCTGCATCAGCTGCTGCTGTCGCAGGTGTGACACTACCAGCATCTGCAGCCAACCTGATAGCAAGCTCTGATCAAACCAAAATCACATGGGACAAAGCACCTTGTCGTTTCTGTGGTACAGGCTGTTCTGTTCTTGTTGGCACTCAAAACGGCAAAGTGGTAGCAACACAGGGTGACCCAGAAGCACCAGTAAACAAAGGTCTGAACTGTATCAAAGGTTACTTCCTTTCTAAGATCATGTACGGTCAAGACCGTCTAACTCAACCGATGCTACGAATGAAAGATGGCAAATTCCACAAAGATGGTGAATTTACACCTATCTCTTGGGATGACGCTTTCGACATCATGGCTGAGAAATGGAAAGCTTCCCTCGAGAAAAAAGGCCCAACAAGCGTAGGTATGTTTGGCTCAGGCCAATGGACAGTAATGGAAGGCTACGCTGCATCAAAGTTAATGAAAGCAGGCTTCCGATCAAACAACATTGATCCAAACGCTCGTCACTGTATGGCTTCTGCCGTTGTAGGTTTCATGCGCGCATTCGGTATCGATGAGCCAATGGGTTGTTACGATGACTTCGAGAACGCAGACGCTTTCGTTCTTTGGGGCTCAAACATGGCAGAGATGCACCCGGTTCTATGGACTCGCATTACTGACCGCCGCCTAAGCCACCCTCACGTTAAAGTGAACGTGCTTTCTACTTACTACCATCGTTCATTTGAGTTGGCAGACCACGGCTACATTTTCAATCCTCAGTCTGACCTTGCAATTGCTAACTTCATCGCAAACTACATCATCGAAAACGATGCAGTAAACTGGGACTTCGTGAACAAACACACGAACTTCACTCAAGCAGACACTGACATCGGCTACGGTCTACGTGACGATGATCCGCTACAAAAAGCAGCGAAGAACCCGAACTCTGGCAAACTCACTTCTATCTCATTCGAAGAGTACAAGAAATCAGTAGCGCCATACACAGTAGAGAAAGCATCTGAAATCTCTGGTGTTGAGAAAGAGAAGCTTATCGAGCTTGCGAAGCAATACGCGGATCCAAACACGAAAGTGATGTCTCTATGGACAATGGGCATGAACCAGCATACTCGTGGTGTATGGATGAATAACTTGGTTTACAACATCCACCTACTAACCGGTAAGATCTCGACTCCGGGGAACAGCCCATTCTCACTAACGGGCCAACCATCAGCATGTGGTACCGCTCGTGAGGTTGGTACGTTTGCTCACCGCCTACCAGCGGACATGGTGGTTGCTAACCCTAAACACCGTAAGATTGCAGAAGACATCTGGAAACTGCCAGAAGGTACGATTCCACCAAAACCTGGCTTCCACGCCGTATTGCAAGACCGTATGCTGAATGACGGCGTTCTGAACTGTTACTGGGTTCAATGTAACAACAACATGCAAGCCGGTCCAAACATCAACACAGAACGTCTTCCAGGTTACCGCAACCCAGAAAACTTCATCGTTGTGTCTGACCCATACCCGACAGCAACAGCACAAGCAGCAGACCTTATTCTTCCTACCGCAATGTGGATTGAAAAAGAAGGTGCTTACGGTAACGCAGAGCGTCGTACCCAAGCTTGGTACCAACAAGTGGGCACAGTCGGTCAAGCAAAATCGGACCTTTGGCAGCTAATGGAGTTCTCGAAACGCTTCAAAATGGAAGAAGTGTGGCCTGAAGAGCTTCTAGCGAAAGCGCCTCAATACCGTGGTAAAACAATGTACGACGTACTTTACCGCAATGGTAACGTCGACAAATTCCCTATCGAAGAAGCTCGTGAACTGAATGACGATGCTCACCACTTCGGTTTCTATGTTCAAAAAGGTCTATTTGAGGAATACGCAACATTTGGCCGTGGTCACGGTCATGATTTGGCTCCATACGACCGCTACCACCAAGTGCGTGGTCTACGTTGGCCTGTTGTTGATGGTAAGGAAACACAGTGGCGCTTTAAAGAAGGTTCAGACCCATACGCGAAAGAAGGTTCTGGTTGGGACTTCTACGGCAATGCTGACGGCAAAGCGAAGATCATTTCCGCGCCATACGAAGCGCCACCAGAAGTACCGAACGATGAATTTGATATGTGGTTATGTACTGGTCGTGTTCTTGAGCATTGGCACACAGGCACCATGACTCGTCGTGTACCTGAATTATACAAAGCAGTACCAGACGCAGTGTGTTACATGCACCCAGAAGACGCAAAAGCACGCAATGTTCGTCGTGGTGAAGAAGTACTCATGGCAAACAAACGCGGTGAAGTACGCGTTCGTGTTGAAACTCGCGGTCGTAACCGTCCGCCAAAAGGCTTGGTATTCGTACCGTTCTTTGATGCACGTATTTTGATTAACAAGCTTATCCTAGATGCGACTGATCCACTGTCTAAACAGACAGACTTTAAGAAGTGCCCAGTCAAAATCACTAAGATTGCTTAACCTTCAGATACTGAATGCTACGGCCGTCATTATGGCGGCCTAATAAAGAATTTAAGCCATAAAGGCGGAGATGAAATGATGAAAAAATTACTTGTCGCAGTTTTATCTGTAGGTGCGTTAGTGACAGGCATTGCGCAAGCTGAGTTGGATAATCCAGGTGGTATTGGAGGTCTAGAATCTTTACGTGGAATGTCTCAATTGGAAGATACGCGTCCAGCAGACGAGTTCAAAGACTTCCCTAAAGATCAAATTGTTGAAGACAGCTATGTTTATCAACCACCGTTGATCCCACACAGCATTCGTCACTACGAAATTTCGTTAAATGCTAACAAGTGTCTTGCATGTCATAGCTGGAAAAATGCAAAAGAGTCAGGTGCGACTAAAATTAGCGTAACGCACTATGTAAACAGAGAAGATGCGGTACTGGCAGATATGTCTCCTCGTCGTTACTTCTGTTTGCAATGTCACGTTCCACAAACGGATGCAAAACCACTAGTGGAAAACGAGTTTAAGGCAGTCGATTCGCTTCAGTAATTGAAACGCGAGTACTAAGAGGTTACTTATGAAAATACTTAAAGCGTTTTGGAAGAGACTGTCGAGCCCGAGTAAAGCTGCCGCTGGTGTGGTTTTATTTCTAGGCTTCGCTGGTGGCCTTCTATTTTGGGGCGCATTCAACACAGGTATGGAAGCAACCAACACAGAAGAATTCTGTTCTGGCTGTCACGCGCCGATCGTTGCTGAAATTCAAGAAACAATTCACTACTCCAACCGATCTGGTGTTCGTGCGATTTGTTCAGACTGTCACGTTCCTCATGAATGGACGGATAAGATCGTTCGTAAAGTACAGGCATCTAAAGAGCTATTTGCACACTTCGTAACGAAGACGATCGATACGCCAGAGAAGTTCCAAGAGCGTCGTGGACACCTCGCAGAGCGAGAGTGGGCACGTATGAAAAAGAATGACTCTCTTGAATGTCGTAACTGTCATGAGTTTGATTTCATGGATTACTCTCAGCAAGGATCACGTGCGGCAGAACAACACTCCACCGCTCTAGCTTCAGGCGAGAAAACATGTGTAGACTGTCACAAAGGTATTGCGCACAAACTACCAGACATGAGCGGCGTTGAAGGCTGGCACTAAGGAGACTTACCATGAGTACATTAGAATCTGTAATTTGGCATATCCTTGGCTACAGTGCTATGCCAGTGATTATTCTTTCCGGCTTTGTGGCGGTAGCAGCAATCTCTCTCTGGCTGCTGTCATTTGGTAAGGATAAAGAGGTGTAACGTAACGCATCTCTACTCGTCAACTAGCCTATTTGTTGACACTGAGCGCCGAGCAAATGCTCGGCGCTTTTTATTTATTGCTCAATGGTACTGCCAACAATAAATAAACAAGCAATCATACATAAAAAAAGCGACCATAAAGGCCGCTAAGATTTACTGCTATAGGGAGTTGTTTAAGATTCTTTTACTGGCAGAACCTGTTTGACGTATTGTCCTGGCGCTTCATCAATAACCGGATGGTTTTCTGAGCCAATAGGGAAAGGCTCAACTTGCTCTTTAGGGTTGAATTGGAGTAACCACTCGTTCCAGTGTGTCCACCACGATCCCTCTTTGTGTTCCGCGTTATTCAACCACTCATCAGCAGAGTCATCCAAATTATCGTTCAACCAATAACCATACTTATTTTTAGCTGGCGGGTTCACGATGCCCGCAATATGACCAGACTCACCGAGGACAAATGTTTTGTTACCACCCGTGTTCAGCGCACCACGGTAAGTTCCCTGCCATAACGCAATATGGTCTTCTTTCGTTGACACAAAATAGCTAGGAATTTTGATCTTATTTAGATCAATCCATACTCCACCAATTTTGACGCCTTTATCTTGCACCAGCTTGTTCTCTAAATAGAGCTCGCGAAGCAAGAAATTGTGAGATGCAGCGCTGACGTTGGTGCTATCGCTATTCCAGTACAACAAGTCGAAATCAACCGGACTGTTACCCTTCAAGTAATTGTCGACGTAGTAGTTCCAGTACAAGCTGTTTTCACGCAGTAAACTAAACGTCACGCTTAAGGAACGGCCGTCCATATACCCTTTTGCGTTATTTTGCGCTTCAATTGCACTAACAATGGTGTCATTGATATACGCGCCGACTTCACCTGGTTGAGAGAAGTCGAGCAACGTGGTGAAGAAAGTGGCAGACTTAATGCGCTTCTTCATACGTTTTGCAGCGTAGTAGGCAACCGTGCTTGCTAAAACAGTACCACCGATACAATAACCAGCAGCATTGATTTGCTCTTGTCCTGTTATATCTTCAATTGCAGCGACGGCTTTCACTACGCCTTCTGTCACGTAGTCACCAAACTCTATGTGCGCTTGTGCCTTGCCTGGGTTACGCCAAGACATCATAAATACACTGTGCCCCTGCTCTAACAACCATCGAACCATTGAGTTCTTTGCCGTTAAATCAAGGATATAGTATTTATTGATGAAAGGTGGGACGATGAGCAGCGGCGTCGCATTCACTTTCTCTGTTAGAGGTCGATATTGAATCAACTCAAACAATTCGTTTTGAAAAACCACATTGCCCTGTGTCGTCGCAACGTCATCGCCCACACGGAATGCATTGTTATTCGTCATACGAATTTTTAAAATGTCTGCGCTCGACTCAACGTCTTCTTTCAACTGCTCTAAGCCTGCCAGTAAGTTTTGACCGTTTTGCTCAAGTGTCAGCTTCAAAAGCTCTGGGTTAGTGGCGATGAAGTTGGAAGGAGAAAGGGCGTTAATGGCTTGGCGAGAGAAAAAAATAATACGTTCTTTCGTCTTTTCATCTAAGCCTTCCAAAGACTCGATGGTGTCCAGATAGGTCTTACTAAATAAAAGGTAGGATTGTTTGATGAAGCTATACATGGCTTCATTTTGCCACGCTTCGTTTGAGAAACGCTTATCCCCTTTTTCAGCTTCGACGATTTGTGCTTGATTCCCTGCCAATGCAACATTCTGCCAAATTTGCAGCTGCTGTTCCCACCACTGTGCTTGCAGCTTTAAAATCGCAGCAGGCTGATTCGCAGCTTGTTCGAACAGTTTGGCAGTATCCTCAAAGTTCACTTCTTGCATGGCCTTGTTTAAAGGAGAGTTCACGACTGCCTTGTTCACTTCGAAATCATGCCACCACTGATGATTGGTTTCCTGAAGCTTCACAAGATAGTCCGAAAAGAAGTGTTGAAACATAGTCTTACTCCTATATTCGGAAAAAACAACGCCGCCCAAATCTAGGGGCGGCGAGAATCGGACAAATTACGCTGGAGTAACAGTCTTTAGATTTTCCGAAGTCATTTTCTCAACGTCTTCTTTGAACTCTTTTGCAATCGCTTGAAGCTTGTTGCTGTCATCCATCATTTGTTGAGAAAGTTTAGTTAGTACGCTTAGTTGCTGACTGTTGAAAGCAGTCAATGACGTTACGTCTTTGATTTCTGTCGCTGCTTTCATCTGGTTTAGACCCACTTCACTGTATGTGCGAATGGCGTTCAATTGAAGCTCGGTCAACACTTCTACGTTTTTTGTCACTAGCTTGTTGAACTTCAAATAAGGTTCTAGATTTTTTTCAGTTTGATCGCTAAATGTTTTGAAGAAATCTGTGTACATGGTTTGTCTCCTAGAGAAAGAATTAAAAATGTCCGTTTAAATAATTACTTAACTGTCTTTACAACCACAGCCGTGCCCATGCCGCCGCCCACACAAAGTGAAGCAACGCCATATTGACCATTTTGCTTATGAAGCTCGTGAACCAGCGTGACTAAGATTCGGTTTCCAGATGCACCAAGCGGGTGTCCTAGCGCGATAGCACCACCGTTAAAGTTCGCTTTATCTTGAATCGCGTTAACTGGAACTTGGTTTGTTTCCGCCAACTGATGAATCACGCCAAGTGCTTGCGCTGCAAATGCTTCGTTTAACTCGTAAACGTCGATGTCATTTACTGTAAGTTCCGCTTTTTCGAGTGCTTTATTGACCGACTCTACAGGACCTAGGCCCATGATCTTCGGATCAAGACCCGATTGCGCATAACTTACGATCTCAGCAAGCGGCGTTAATCCATGCGCTTTAACTGCGCTTTCAGACGCCACGATAATCGCACTCGCGCCATCGTTAATACCTGATGCATTACCCGCAGTCACAGTGCCTTCGCGGTCAAAAGCAGGACGTAGCTTGCTTAAGGCTTCCATTGTCGCGTTCGCTTTTGGGTATTCATCCGTATCAAACATCACGGTTTCACGGCGTTGCTTTACTTCCACTGGCACAATTTCGTCTTGAAATTTGCCAGCTTCGATAGCGGCTACCGCTTTCTGTTGGCTAGACAGCGCGTATTCGTCTTGCTGCTGGCGAGTTAAGCCGATTTGTTTTGCTACGTTTTCTGCCGTCACACCCATGTGATATTGGTTGTAAACATCGGTTAAACCGTCCGCTACGAGCAGATCTTTTAGCTCCAGATTGCCCATTTTGTTGCCATCACGAATGCTGCTTGGTGCGGCAAACGGAATCTGAGACATGACTTCAACACCCGCTGCAACAACGATCTCAGCATCGCCACTACGGATATGGGACACGGCATCCATGACCGTTTTCATGCCACTACCGCAAACCATGTTTACGCCATATGCAGGAACAGATTCAGGAATCCCCGCAAACAGTGCCGCTTGGCGGCCAACACCCATTCCTTGATCTGCACCAACAACGTTGCCAACAATCACTTCGTCAACCTTGTCGCCAGGCAACTTTGCCGCTTCCAACGCGCCTTTAATCGCTACTGCTGCCAGATCGCCAGCAGAAGTATTTTTCAGGCTGCCACCAAAAGCACCAATTGGAGTACGCTTCGCCGCTACGATAAATACTTTTTCCATCATCTTCTCTCCTTAGTGCATGTATAGGCCGCCGTTCACCGACAAAGTCTCTCCGGTGATGTAGGCGCCCGCATCGCTGACCAAGAAGCTCACTGATGCTGCAATTTCTTCTGGTGTCGCAAGACGTTTCATCGGAATTTGGTTCGTGATGGATTCCAGCACTTCTGGCTTCATTTGCTCAACCATTGGCGTACCCGTGTAACCCGGAGCGATAACATTAACTGTCACACCCGAGCGAGCACCTTCGTATGCTAAGGCTTTAGAGAAACCGATCATCCCAGCTTTCGCCGCCGAGTAGTTTGCTTGACCAAACTGCCCTTTAAGACCATTGACTGAAGAGATATTGATGACACGACCACCGCCTTTTTCGCACATTGCAGCAAAGAGGGGTTGCGTAACGTTGAATAAACTATTGAGGTTGGTATTGATGACATCATTCCAAGCTTGCGCAGTCATCTTTTTAAACACGCCATCACGTGTGATTCCTGCGTTGTTGACAACAACATCAATGGTTCCTTCCTCCCCAAGCAATTGCGCCAATTTCTCTGCACACTCTGTCGTGTTTGTTACATCCAACTCAAAAAGGCGAACCTGATCTTTGGTAAACCCTTTGCTGTTGAACCACTCCAACGCACATTCGTAGTTACCTGTGAAATAAGTAGCGATTACACGGTAACCGTCATTGACTAATTGAGAGGAAATAGCAGAACCAATTCCGCCTTTTGATCCAGTGATCAAAGCGACTTTCTTCATTGAAGACTCCATTCTTAACGGCATTTAAAAAGCAAACTTAATACACTGATGAAATAGTTCACCAACTGACGTGTTTATTTATTCTTTTGACAACCAATCCCGTGCTGCCTTTATTTTAAGTTAACCTAGAAATATTACATTTCAAATAAAAAACTCACCCAATTGCATAAGATTGATTTAGATCTCATTACCCGTGAAATGTTATAAAATGGTTAATTTTACATAAGCCATTGTTTTAAATCACACTTCCACAGAAGCCACACCAACAGAAATAGAAACATAATTATTAAATATCATGCACTTACATACAGAATGGTAGACGTTACATTATGTCATGATTTAAGATCTGAATTTTAAGCCTATATGATTACAACAAACTTGAGATTAGAATAATAATTCAATTATCAGTAAAAATAATTATCAAACATATCATTTAATTACTGCATTTAATGATAATTTAGTTATCAATTAGATTATTTTAATACAGTGATGATTAATACCGATAAAATATAATAAATTAAATATATTTAATCTAAAAATGATATAAGAGCTTGTCTCATACTGGTGCAATACGCACTATTATGACGCATAGATTAAAATATAATTTCATTTTAATTTTATATATTCGAAGAACATCAACTAGCTACTAGTGAAAGTAATCGTTCGCTTTGTAGTAGCATCCTTTTCCACTTTGCACTATCTTTGTGGCTTCTCTTTAATCACTAAATCATCAACAGATATGAATCTTGCATTGCTCAGTATGTTCATCCCTACTTTCTTTTTTGTCTCAATCACGCCTGGTATGTGCATGACTCTCGCCCTAACGTTAGGTATGAGTATCGGTTATCGTCGCACGTTATGGATGATGATAGGAGAACTTCTCGGTGTTGCGCTAGTGTCAGTCTCTGCGGTGTTAGGTATCGCTGCGATTATGCTCAATTATCCTTGGATGTTTATCGCGTTAAAGTTCATTGGTGGCGGTTATTTACTCTATCTTGGTGTTGAAATGTGGCGATCGCGAGGGAAACTTGCGATTAATGTCGACAACTTAGAAACACCAAAGAGTGACAATATCGCACTGATCATGCAAGGCTTCGTTACCGCAATCGCAAACCCAAAAGGCTGGGCATTTATGATTTCTCTTTTACCGCCTTTTATAGACCAAAACGCAGCACTTGCACCGCAACTGATCATACTTGTCTCCATTATTTTACTGTTTGAGTTCATTTGCATGTCTCTGTACGCTACTGGTGGTAAAGGGTTGAAACACGTATTAGGTCAGTCTAAGAATGTACGCCTAATGAACCGTATCGCAGGCACTTTAATGATGGGAGTTGGTGTCTGGTTGCTACTAAGCTAAGGCAAACTGGAAACAATGAAAAATATTCTGAATAAAATCGCTAAAGTCATGGGTGAAGTATTGGACTTTCAAGCCCGAGTTTGGGTTGTGAACGTCTATAGCGGTGAGCATAAAGGCGAGTCTTATGTCGTTAATGAAGATGCTTTCTCTGTACCTCTTCAGTGGATGAAGAAGAAAGGCTACCAAGAGTCGATGTTGAATAAAGTCGAAGCAATGAAGCGCTCACAAGTCTTAGAGTTCGATTTGGGACTTGTGAAACATCGTCTGATGCGCGTGAAATAAGCACAAAAAAGCGCCACTCAAGATGAGTGGCGCAAGCACTTTTACCTTAAAAATAATGCTACGGCGCTGCGTCAATCTCAACTGGAAGATAATGTTTCGGCTCCAGTTTCAACCACTCCGGCAGCACAGTACCAATCGAAATCGAAGACCATGTACCCGACAGAACGCCAATAAACATGGCGGTTGAGAAACCAGCCAAAGGCGCTCCTCCCATAATCCATAATGCACCAACAGTGATCAATGTCGTACCAGATGTCACCATAGTGCGTGAAAACGTCGCGATAACAGCTTGGTCATTGATGTCTTCTGTTTTCCAACTCTGTTTCGCAATCAACAGCTCACGGATTCGGTCTGCAATGATGATCGAGTCATTCAATGAGTAACCTAAAATTGCTAACACCGCTGCAAAAACGGTTAAGTTGAACTCCATTTGAGTAATTGCAAAGAAACCAAGCACTAAGATCACATCATGGGCCAAAGCAAACAGTGAACCACTCGCTAAACGCCATTCAAAACGGAAACACAAGTAACCGAGAATACTCAACACACAAATCAACAATGCTAAGCCACCTTGTTCAAACAAGTCTTGGCCAACTTGAGCGCCAACTATACTGTTGCTGACAACATCAACTTGGTGAGAGATTGGCTTCAACACCTCTTCTACACTTGGCAACGTTTGTCCATCTTCCGGCGCAGAGTAACGGATCACCCAACGGCCATCTTCACCAGAGCGTGTCACTGACGCAGATTCACCAAGCTTTGGTTGCAGAACGTCAAGCAGATCATGGTTAGTTAGCTGCTTATCTACCTTTACTTCTGTCACCATACCGCCAGTGAAGTCCAAACCTAGGTTCAACCCTTTAAAGCCTAGAGCGACGATCGCGATCACCGTTAAAATGATGGAAACTAGCGTAGTAAAGTAGCGAATTTTACGAATATTTTGTTTTAGCATTTCGACCATGATTAAACCCTCACATCACGACGGGCATCGCGGCCCCAAATTAAATTGATCATTGCTCGAGAGGCAAATACGCCTGTAAACATACTGGTTAACAAACCTAATCCGAGTGTTAAGGCAAAGCCTTGGATTGGGCCATTACCGATGGCGTACAAAATCACGGCGGTGATCATGGTAGTAATGTTGGCATCAAGGATGGTCGAGAATGCGCTGTCAAAGCCAAGATCAATCGCTTGAGCGAAGCTGCGGCCTTCACGCATTTTGTCCTTAATACGTTCGAAAATAATAACGTTGGTGTCCACTGCCATACCGACGGTTAACACTAAACCTGCAATGCCAGGAAGCGTTAGCACCGCACCTGGTAACAAGGCAATTAGGCCAAGCAGACAAAGCATGTTGGCACAAAGCGCCACGTTTGCTACCCAACCTAAGCGGCGATACCAAAGTGCCATAAAGGTCAGTGTTAAACCCATACCTAAAGCCAGTGCTGCAAAACCGTTTTCAATGTTTTCTGCACCCAGAGAAGCACCGATAGTACGCTCTTCCACAATAGTAACCGGCGCGGTTAGTGAACCCGCACGAAGCAATAGCGCTAACTGCTGCGCATCGTCCATGCTACCTGCTCCGGTAATGCGGAACTGGCTACCAAGTTGAGATTGAATAGTCGCGACGCTGATAACGCGCTCACTACGCTCGGTTACACCGCGATCGTTTGTCTTGTACTCTCGGTAAACGGTCGCCATTGGCTTGCCGATGTGAGTTGCTGAGAAGTCGCTCATTTTCTTACCACCAGCGTGGTCAAGAGAAATATTTACTTCTGACATACCCATTTTGTCGACACCAGCACGAGCGTTTACGATGTGCTCACCCGTTAGGACTGGTCGTTTGGCCAAAATCACCGTACGGCCGTCATTGTCTTGAAGAACAAGATCTTGGCTGCTGTGTGCTTGGCTCGCATCTTTCACTTCATAAAACGCCAAGCTTGCTGTTGCACCAATAACGTTTTTCGCTTGAGCAGGATCTTGTACACCAGGGAGTTCAATTCGAATGCTCTCTTTACCTTGGCGTTGCACTAGTGCTTCTGTGATACCAAGTTCTTCAATACGACCACGCATGATCTTCAAGTTTTGTTGAAGAGTCGACGATTGAAATTCTTGGATATTTTGTTCACTCGGTTCAAGCACAAAGCCACGAGATGAACTTTTTGAAATCCAGCCAGGGTAGTTTTGACGCAAGAACTTGTTCACTTCCGACAATGCTTGCTCGCTGTCACTGTTTACCGTAATTCGGTTGCCGCTTTCTGCTCGAACTTGCACACCACGAACACGTTGATCACGTAAATTCGCTTTGATTTCATCAATCAACGCATCACGTTGCTCTTCAAACGCTTTATTCACATCAACATTCAACAAGAACTGAACGCCACCACGAAGGTCAAGACCGAGTTTAATTGGGCTAAAGCCCATCTCATTCAACCATTCTGGCGCAACCGATACGTATGAGAAAGTGATGCTGTCGTCTTTATTTAGCTCTTTGTTTAACAACGCACGAGCTTTACTTTGCGCATCTTCACCATCGAATACAATGGTTGTTTTGCCGTCTTTTTCAATGATTTTGTCGGCTGAAATATGGTTGGTTTTTAGCAGTTGATTCAGATGAACAACCGACATTTCACTGTTGTTTTGATCCGCAAACGTCAACTGGATAGAAGGCTGTTCGCCAAACCAAGTTGGGATCGCACTTAAAGTTAAGATAATGACCGTCGTGATTAATACGACATATTTCCAAGCTGAGTAGTGATTCATCAGCTTTCTGTTCTTTTGCTGCTTTGGTGTTTTTTTCATGTAAACATCATCCCTTCACGATGAAGTGAAGCTTTTAATAACAAGGCTTAACACACGACAGATGCTCCCAGAATAAATTCAGGGTATGAAATGCTCAGAACGCTCACGTCCTGTCGAATACAATCGTCGTGTTAAGAGTGCACAATGGTGCAAATAAATGGTGTTTAGGCAGAGAACTGACTATTGAGTGCGACGTACATGGCATTGGTCTCTTTCCAACCAGAAATGCGATGATCGCTTGTGAAATGATAAAATGTGGACTGGTTGTGGCGCCAGTTAATGTCCATCAAGCTGTATGCGTAACCCGCATCAGCGTAAAACGGAGTCGTGAGATCGCCGACAAAATCTACGTGCTCGTCATCAAGCCCTTCTCGTAAGTAAGACGTCCAGCGTTGAGAGTTAAACAAAGCAACGGAATCGAGACTTGCATGGCCTTCAGATACTGGAGATTGAGAACTTTCTTCTGAAACTTCAGAGAAATCGACGGAAGAGTTTGGCGATACACTTGTTGCTACAAAAGGTTGTAGCTTAGAAAAGTGCGGTACGTGAGCCTTGTGATCGATTTGCGCAGCAGATACATGCACTGGTAGCAATACCATTGCAAATAGCAGCAAAATCAATTTTCTAAGGTAAATCCAAGGCATAGGAACTCACTAAAAACACAAAGAGCCAAGTTAGGTCACTTGGCTCAATGATAGTATTCCTATTGATTATGGTTCACAACTAAAAAGTTATAAATCTCTGATTTCAGGTTTGTATCGTCATTGCTTTTATCAAAATGTCTTTAGAGAACCAATGTAATCGGTTGTAAGTTACCGATAAAAAAGCTCACCCTTATCAACATCTAAGTAGATCTTGTTCTCTTGCTCCAAACCGCCGCAATAGATGAAATAAACGTTGCGCTTTTTGAACGTCACAGAACGAACCCAGCCTCCGAGCTCCTCAAAATCACTCGGATCACAGGTTTCATCGTCTAACAATTGCTGTGTTTTCTTACGGAAAATATCCAAGTGAACTTTTAAATCATCCGACTTCTGTAGGTATTCATCCAATATCTCTAAGCGCTCTTGCTCTTTAATAACTGGCTCTGCATCAGATAACCCTTCAGCATTCAACCATTCGGCTTTTTCTTCTCCACCCTCTTCATAGACAAGATAGCCGGAGATTCGGTACCACCCATCTACTTTTTCTAACACCGATACTTTTTCTCCCTTATAGAGCGTATCGACAACTAAAGCATTAGGGTTAGGCTTGTTGTAAACATTGACACGACGCTCAATAACGTAGTACTCGGTAACTTCCGGGGGAACGGCTTCTAAATCCAGAATCGGTTTGGATGTTTCTTTTTGCAGTGACGATTGCTCGACTTGTGTAGTCTTTGGTGCTTCAGGTTCATCTTTCTGCATAAAGAAGAAATAGTATCCAGCCCCCGCTCCGCCGAGCAACAGCATGACAATCAATGCGACGAGAATTTTCTTCATGCCCTTTTCCTTTTCATTCTTTATTCTTATCCCACCAGCAGCACGCATGTCGTAGAAATTTGGGTATATACTCAAAAGAGCAAGTCAACTAACGCGAGCAATAATGATCAACAGACTCAATTGGATACTACTATTTCTTCTGTTCCCGATAACGGGGCACGCCAATATTCAATGTAACCCATCGTCGTGGAATGACAATCTTACCCAATTCAATCGTTTAGAGTCCAATTACAATCAGCATGTTGAGGTATTCAATACACTTTTGACCGAACATAAACAGCGTCAGTTATTGTCCGAAACCTTTTCACTGCATGAGCTCGTGCTACTTTGGCGTGCCAAGTCGAACCAAAATGTGTTCAAAGCGCAATTAAAAGCATCGATTCAATACAAAGAAGAGCTCACAACTAAAGCGAATCAGCTGCTTAAATTGAGCACACAATCCCAATGGTCAGCAAATGGGTGGGAGATACTGGCCCAGAAGTGCCGCGAGTCAAACAAAACAGCCAATCAAATAACTGCGGAATGGTATAACACCAACGCTTTGGAACTTGCTGAAGATTACAAGCGCCTCTCTTCACAATATCAAACTCTGTCACAAGTCTATGATAAAGAAGCCCGAGCGCTTCAATACGCTCAAGATGTTTCGAAGTAAAAACAGAGCCAGTTTTGAATAGACGATGTTGGTTTTTCACTCCAATATTGGACGTTATTCGTGCTTTTTATCTTTCCTTAGTCGTGAACGATATCAAATGTAAATAATGGGATTGTTCCCTTTGACAAACTTGACTAAACCATGACCAAGACAATCAATTTATAGAGACATACGTCACATTAATGCTTTACTTATGGACATTTTTTGGTTAGTTTAGCCATTAATAAAATTTAATAAAAAGTCACATTTGGCTGGAGATGATGCTACAAACATGGTTATCAATCGATTAAGTAACAGGGAATGTCCTAATGCTACCAAAGCCAAGTTTTTGTCAGTAGTTAGGCACGTAAAAGAGTTCGGTTCAATCAGTGATTTGGATCTTTGTAAAATCTTCGGAGAAACAATATGGAGTGATGGGAGGGAATACCATTCAGCCGCGTTCTCATTCAAGGTTGATAGATACACAGGTAACTGTGAAATCTCACAATACAAAAACCAATAAGGCTTAAGAATTTATTAAGCGGAGTCAGGAAACGGACTCCGCTTTTTTGATCATGGCAATCGTAAAGTCGTGCTCGGAGTATCCCTCAATCAATCGTGTATTCGGACACAGCAACCGACAATAGCGAAAGACACCTTCTTTATTGTGCGACGCTAACATTTTCATGCTGGGTAGTTTGGATTCATCCAACAAGTTAAACACACAACCTTTCTCTGTCGCTCGGTACATTTTATCAATCATTTCAATGGTATGATTTGGGTTGGTGGATTGATAGTTCAATGATCCGGAAGCAAAAACAAAATCGCAACGAGGCAATACCAACGTTGAAAAGTCGCCACATATAAACTTACTTTGCGTGCGAAAATCTCGTTTTCTGGCTTCAGAGATAAACTGTTTTTGCTGATCAATGCCAATATAGCTTTGAGGAAGCCCCCCTGTAAGTTCGATAAACGCTAACAAGTCTCCGTAGCCGCACCCAATATCTAAAATACTTGAACCGTCTAACGTTAACCCTCGGCACAACGCCTCAAAACGGCTGATCTGACTATACTTATCTGCCCATCCCAGAGTTCGGGCTCTGTCTTTACCAAACTGTCTATATCGCTTTCGATGATAGTGGGCAATCTTAAGTCTATCGAAAAATTTCATCTTTCTTATGCATAAATCGGCAAACTGCCATTTCCTTTCACTTGTCTAATCGCCAAGTGGGTATGAATATCTTTCACATTTTCTAATCGCTGTAACTTTCTAGTAAATGTTTCATAACCAGCGAGATCTTTACTGACCACCTCTAACAGGTAATCATAGGCCCCTGATACGACATGGCATGAGATCACTTCATCCATCTCAACAACGGCATGTTCAAACTCATCAATCGAAGAAGCTTGGTGGTTATTTAAACTCACTTCAACAAATACAGTCATCGCGATGCCTACAGTGTCTCTGGACACAATAGCTCGATAACCACTTATTACACCTTCCTGCTCCAAACGCTTAATGCGTCTTGCACAAGGTGATGCCGATAGCCCTACTTGGTCAGCAAGTTCTGCAGTTGTCAGAGTGGCATCCTTCTGCATTAGGTTGATAAGTTGCCTGTCAATTTTATCCATTTATTCTTCTGTGCCTTTAATCACTAATAATTAACATTTATACGCAATTTGTCACCAACATCAAGCCTAATTACGTCAAACTTTGCCTCCCTTTGGCAAGAGTTTTATTCAACAATTAACACATCATTTACAAATGGATATGTCGATAATGATCTTGGGATACGCAGCTATATTAACGACCTTACTGCTTTGGTCTGGTTTCTTTATTTCTTTAAAAGGGGGCGCAATTTCTGCCTTGCAGCCAGCCGATATCGCGTTAGTTCGCTTTCTAATCCCAAGTATAATTTTATTACCATTTGTGATTAAGCATAAACAGTCGCTACGCGTAGTGCCTAAACGCTACCTGGTTGGTGTTGTGGTTGGAAGCGGCCTTCCCTATCTTCTGGTCGTCGGAACGGCTATGCATTTCGCTCCCGTGGCGCACGGCAGTGCATTAGTACCTGGCACTTTGCCATTGTTTGTTTCTGCTATCGCGGTACTTTGTTATCAACAGTCGCTGAGTGCTCACCGCTTAATCGGGCTTTCTACGGTGTTGTTAGGGATTTTCGTATTCCTTCTTTCTAATAGCGGCGCAGAGTACAACTGGTCTCAGTTGCAAGGGCATATCCTGTTTCTAACTGGCAGCATCATGTGGGCTGCTTTCACCATCAGCGCTCGTGTCGCTAATCTTAATGCACACGTCTGTGCAGGATTCGTTGCAATCGCGTCTTTGGCTCTACTCATCATCGCCGTTGGTTTCGGGTGGGTAGACAGTTATTTGGTGGTAACACCGTTCAGCCAGTGGCCATGGAAGGAGTTATTTGGCCACGCGATGCTACAAGGTGTTGGCGCAGGTTTAATCGCTTCTTTCACTTTCATTTATGCAATTAGGATCATCGGTGCCGAAGCCAGCGCAGCTTTTGGTTCATTAACTCCAGTCGTCGCGACACTTCTTGCCGTTCCAATTTTTGGTGAACAACCAGATTCTCTCACTTGGTTAGCGCTGATGTTGGTCACATGCGGCAGTATTGTGGCAAGCCAAATCTTTATGAAAGGTGGAATGAGCCAAACTTATCGCCCACCACTTCACAGATAGCGATGATTTTACAAAAACTTATGCCTTACTATCTTGAATAACAAAATGGCGTTTTGATAGCCTCAGCTCAACTAATAATTAAAACGCCAATGTGATGCCAGCCACTCATACTAAAGATGAACTGCATAGGTTTCTCAAACCGGGAATGAAACTTTCTACTAATTTCGAATTTGGGCCTAAGGATCAATATACGTATTCCACCACCTATCTGGGGATGAAAGAAAATGCTTATTTGATTCTTGATATACCAATGCGTTTGCTTGAAGAGCAAGTGATGAGAAAACTCCCCAACGCCGATGTCATCGTGCGTGGTGTATCAGATACGGAGTTAGGCCATGTCATTGCGTTTAAGTCCAGCGTACTGACGACGACCGTTCGACCATCCCCCCTTTTGTTTATCCGCATTCCAGGAACATTTGCAACCAAACCAGTTCGAGAACATGAGCGTTACAAGTTGCAAATGGACTGTAACGTTATTCATGCAGGGAATGTCTACGACGGTAGCCTTATCGATTTCTCTCTAGCAGGTGTTGGTATATCAACCTTGATTGAGCCCGAGTTCAACGTGGGTGAGAGTGTTACCATCGAATGCCCGTTAAGCCACTATATCGGAGAAGAAAATCGATGTGTCATTGCCAACATTAAGAAATTGGCGAGGGGATGGGTAGTTGGAATTAAGTTTGCTAGTTCCATTGAGATGACTCACGAACTAAAAACAGAGTTACTGGAGCAATCCTTTCTAACCAGTAACGTCTGAAATTACTGCTCGCTAAAGCGCGTCGCCTCAAAGCTGTTGAGTATTCTGTGAACCGTATAGGTCACAAGCAGCGTCGCAACAATAGCAAACAAAATACTGCTCACGCGATACAGCGCACTGAACATTAAGTCACCATCCGGAGTAAGATATTGGCCGAACAAAATGCCTAATGTGGTTAAGCCGCCAAATCCGGCTCCCGAACCGCTAGATTCTTTCACGTGCATATAGCTGAACATCATAGCCCCAATCCAAAGCAATGGGACGATAAACAATAAAGTATCCGACCAATCGTATAATACAAGTTGTCCGACGATACCAAAGGTCACCCCCATCAAGGTTCCCATTGCTCTTTTTCGCGCATACCCTAAAGCACCGTTCCAATGCATAGGAAACAATAAAAGCAAGGTTGTCGCCTGAGCAGACATAGAGTCACTGAGGTCAAATAGCTGGAATACAAGGAAAGACATTGTAGCGATACTCGCCCCCATAAGGGCTTCATGACGCATTCGATGACTCTGTTTAGGCTGCGACGGTTTCGCTGGTGGCTGACGAGGTTCCGCATCGGGAATCAAAAATGTCACCACATAAGCAACGATCACTGAAATAACATTCGCTTGCAGGTTGCTAAATATTAGGTCATTTAAGTCAGTGGTTGGATAACTCGCAAAGTGCAGCATGATGCTTAAGCTCAGTACGCTGTTCGCTCCAAATAAGAATAAGCTCCCTTTTGACATACAGGCGAATTTATACAGGAACAACCCGAATGCAATGATTGTCATCATGCCTGGGTGCCCACCAAATAACCCACCAAGCACACCAACTTCTAATCCACACACAACCGCTGAAAAAATCAGTTGTCGTGCGGCATGTAGACTCATGACTGGCACCATTCCAAGTAACAGCATCGGGGTTACAGTAAAGAATACGCCATAGTTCCAACCAAATACTTTACATAAAGTGAAACCAATGGTCGCACCAGTTGCAATGCGCAAACACTGACGGAAGTCGTTTTCCGACATGGGGTGGTCCCATAACTTCATATCGCCTCCTCGTTAATAAATATAATGAAGAAGACTCAAGAATTGGATCTGGCACCTCGCTAACCAACCAGATAATGAGTTTTCTGGCAACAACTGCACGGTTGCTCGTGCCCCTGCTGGAAATGCGCGCTGCTGAGGTTCATCGATAGCTAAATGTAAACGTAAGCGCTGCGCGTCTCTCACCCAACGGTTTGAGTCAGTTGGTGTTGCTAAGCGACCATCCGCATCGAATTGACCCGAGCTGACCCCGGCATCCACACTCGTAATACGAGCTTCAAATACATCACCAGGCAAGCTATCAAAAGCCACTAACGCACGGCTGTTCTGATTAAAGTGTCGTAAACTCTTTTCACGAAAGTCGGCAATGATATCCACGTCATCGGAGACTAAAGCGACAAGAGGTGTACCAGCTGCCGCATAGGCCCCCGTCTCCAGCTGCAAGTTAGCGACAACGCCATCATGTTCCGCCGAGACTTGAGTGTAAGACAGATTAAGTTCCGCTTGTTTTAGCTGGTTTTGCGCTACGCGGATATTCACATTCGTCGCGCCTAAATCACCGCGGTTTACTTCCAACTCTTTTAAACGAGCACGTGCGGCCAGTAAGTTCGCTTTAGCTGCCGTTGCACTGCTCTGTGCGTCATCGCGCTGCTGTTGCGAAGTACCATTACGGTGAAACAGGGTATTAAGACGTTTTGCTTCGCGAACTTTTTGTTCCGCCACGATTTTGCTCGCTTCAACGTCTGCTTTTGCCGCAGCAATAGAAGCATCAAGTTGTTCGTTGTTTTGAATCACACGCTCAAGGTTAAGTTGAGCCTTTTCTACGGCGAGCTGATAAGGCTGGGGATCAATCTGAAATAGTAGATCGCCTTGGCTTATTTCTTGGTTGTTGGCAACATAAAGATGCGTAATCTGCCCACTCACACGGGGGGCCACTTTAGTTACCACACGCGTTGCCATTGCCTGAGGCGTCAACGGCATGGCGAGATCTGCAACTAGAAAATAGGCAAAGACAAGGACAAACGCGACGCAAGAATATTTGATCCAACGTGCGAATTTTTGATCTGGAGTCATAGGCGTTTACTTCTCTTTTTATTCGGTTTTCTGACTTATTCGCTAAGTGAATCAAGCGCATTGTGAGCAATCTGATCAAGAATCAATGAAAGCTGCTGAAGTTCCTGGTCGTTGATGTCCGTTAGGAGCTTGCTTCGAACTTGAAGAATTCGAGCCTCCATTTGCTTTAGTAGGGTTTTCCCCTCTTCTGTGAGGCTAACAATACGTGCTCGCTTATCGTGTTCACAGCAATGGCGAACGATCAGAGATTGCTCTTCTAATAATTTTAATGTTCGCATCAACGACGCTAACTCGATCTCAAGCGCTTCAGCCAAATGCTTCTGACTGATGTTGTCACCCATTCGATAAAGCTTCCATAACGCAGTCCAACGCGGATACGTTAGGTTTAAAGGCTCTAACTCGCGATCTGCAACCATTTTCCACAAACGAGCAACACGAGATAATTTTTCAGCCAGAGAAAGGTCTCGCAAACTGTTGATGTCTTGAATCATAAGATCTACTCAATTACTTAGCGTGCTAAGTAATATAAAATAGTTAGCACGCTAAGTAAATATCTTTTTGTGATTGAAATCACGTTGGGTGTGTCAGTGAAGGGGCAGAAATCTAAGTAACACAACACTATGTTTGAACTTGAAATGCAGCGATGTACACAACAAACGTCGAGACCAATAAAGTCTGATTTGTATAAGAGTAAAAGGGTCAGATACAAAAAAGCACAACCCACAGTCATGGTGTTGTGCTTTTCAGATAATGAATAATTGGGTTATCTCGTAGTGAGCCAATTATTCATGTTCGCTCGACTAAGAACCGCTGTTTAAAATCCACAAATGCTTCATGGAGCGCATTTTCTTTAATCGGCTTGAGAAGCACGTAATTTGCACCCGATTCCATAAAGGCGTCACTGGTTTCTTTCGCGGTGTCAGCAGTACACGCATAAATTGGCGTGCCTAGTTTTAGCTTTTGTCGGATCTCTTTGGTCGTTTCAATTCCACCAAGATGCGGAAGTTGGTTGTCCATCAGTATCAAATCGTAAGTATGATCTTTTAAGAATTCCATTGCTTCTAACCCATCTTTCGCCCAATCAACCTGCATTTTGTACTTGTTACAAAACGCTTTTAGAATGAATGCGTTAGTATGGTTATCCTCTACCAACAACACTTTGAGACTCTCTGCAAATAGTTCACCTGGCTTAACTCGCAAACTCGAATCAAGAGGGGTGAGTACTCGCTCACGATCTTTCACTGGCATTGTAATGACAAAAGTCGTTCCTAAACCTTTCTGACTGCGGACTTGAACATCACCTTCCAGCATGTCGACAAGGCTCTTCACAATGGTCAGCCCTAAGCCACTACCACCGTATTCTCGAGTCGTTGTTGCTTCTTCTTGAACAAAAGGTTCGAACATTTGGTCGAGTTTGCCAGACTCGATGCCGATACCTGTATCCGTAATTTCCACGACCAGCACGCTATTGTCAGCACCATAGAACTGCTCCAGTTCCGCATGCAAGCGCACGCTACCCGAGGGCGTAAACTTCACAGAATTACTGACTAGGTTGAATAAAATTTGGTTCAGACGAACTTGGTCAGTAAAGATTTCAACATTGGGATCTATTTTGTTTTCAATGACAAGGTTGACGCCTTTACTTTCACAAATAGGACGATAAATGTTTTCTAACGTTCGAATTGTATCAGTGAAAGAAAACGGGTGCTTTTGGATATTAAACTTACCCTGCTCAATCTTCGAAAAGTCCAAAATATCATTCAAAACAGCAAGTAAGTGCTCACCACTATGCCGAAGTACGTCAATTTGGTTATTCTGCTCTTCTGTTTCCACAGAGTCTTTTAGCAATTGAGCAACCCCTAAAATTCCATTGATTGGCGTTCGGATCTCATGGCTCATTTTAGCCAGAAAGTCGGCACGGGCTTGAGCAGATTTCTCTGCTTCTTTGCGCGCCAAGTTACTCTGTTTTTCCGCCTCAATAAGCGTGGTTATATCCTGACCTTGAACAATAATACCGCTAATATCTCCATCAACTCGAATCGGCGATAAGTTCCAGCGATATACTTTGTCTCCAATTGGCACATTAACGCCTGTCAACGTAGCTCCCTGAGCCGCCATGCGAAGGTGTGGCATCAACTTTTCTTTGAAACCTTTGAACACTGGGTGCATGGTTTCAACATCGTTTTCCATGACTAACTCTTTGCGTGCTGCCGGATTGATTTGGACAAGTACACCCGATTCAGACCACACCATAATAGGTGATAACGCAAAGTTAAACAGGTCGCGGAAAGACCGCTTTTGTGCTTCAAGCTCTTCAAAAGTGTTTTCTAGTGTCGAACCAATATGATCGAATTCCTCAATATCTGACCCCTCAAAACGCTCAAATCCTTTTTCTTCACGAGCCGAGCGAGTATATGCCATCAGGGATCCTAACTCTTCAACTACACGATTCTCGATCCATTCTTTAGTCATTAGCGCAATCATGACCATACCGATAACTGAGGCTAGCATTGCTAGCAGGTGTTGGATTTGCAATGTCACCACGCTCTGATTGTCTTGCACAGTAAGCAAGCACAAGTCAGTCTCGGCGGCATTTACCTCAATAGGGGTTTTGATGATCAATAATTGGTCAAGCTTGTGCTGGGACTCTCGTCGTTTGAGTACGTCAAATATTTGATAAGCCTCATCTCCTACTAATGAACTTGCCAATGGTGTGTTGTTAGCGACCAACACAACATTGTCGACGTTGCCTTCATTTTTTAGCCTTTCCATCAACCCAAAGTTATTATCTAAAACAACAACATTGTAAGAGTACCCCATCACTTCACCGGTTTTAGGTTGTAAAACGGGTACGCGACGAAGTAACAGATGGCGAGTTCCCATCGGGGTCTGTGAGGGTAGATAATACCAGTTGTTGCTAAAGGTCACCTGACTGGCAAGTCGGCTAAGTATCAGATTGTTGATGCCATAGAAATGCGCGTTGCCATCGTCCCAAATAATACCTTGATGATCGGTTAGGAAACGAAACTCTGGTGTATGGGAAGGATCACTCTGGTCAATACTCATGAAAAAGTAATTGAGTGCCTCTTCATCACGTTCTGTATAAAAATCCAATACAACATCACTTTTCGAATTGCTGTTGTGATGAATCTGAATCGCTGCAAAATGGCTATCAAAAATGTTCAGGATCAGGGCAGAGGTCTGCTGCTTGGTTCGGTCGACTTCCTGCCAAATAATCTGCTTCGAGAAGTAATAACTCTGAACAAAGATGCCTAGAATGATCGGAGCAAGTACGAGAATAATTATTTTGGTAATAAGCGTCGACAGTGAGCGACGCTTTCTTGTTTTTGATGTAGTTGTCATCAATTATCTGAGTATCTAAATGCACGTTTTCTTAATGCTTCAATTCTTTCTGGAGAGTCCGATTTGGTAACGACTTCAAAATCACCAGAGTAAACAGTGGGAACTGGCTTTCCTTCTAAATCCCACTTAATGGCCTCAGCCATTGCAATACCTGTATCATCGTTCATACGCATAACGGTAACGTCTAACTCCCCTTTAGAAAGCGCCTCTAACTCTGCTGAACCGCCGCCCCAACCATTGATCATGACATCATCACGACCTAACTCTTTAAGAGCGTCAACAGCACCTAATGCTACATCGGTAGAACACGCGTAAATGAAGTCAACGTCCGGATACTTCTCCAAACTGGCTTTTGCAGCTTCATACCCAGATTGCTTTGTTGCTTTGGTGTAGTAAGCAGATTGTAGTTCAAATTGATTATCGCGGTTCACTTGGTTGATAAAAGTGTTGCCTCTGATGTCACTAATGTAGCCCTCTGAGAAGTAGAGAACACTATAGTGGCTATGTTTAGGGAAACGCTTGCCAAACTCAACGGCCAATTCACGACTTCCTTCTGCGTGGTCGAAACCAACATAAAGAAACGGCTGATGATGTTCCCAATCCCTAACAGGTGTGGTGATATTTTGTAAAATTAACTTGGTTTTCTTTGAATCTAAGACATGCTCAACAAACTTACGATGTCTTGTGGTATCTAGAGTAAAGATCAAGTAATCGGAGTTGCTTTTCAGCGCCTCCATTAAAGACAAACTTTGCTGCTTTATATCTGCATTAGGACGAGTAAACACTTGATTTAGTTGATAGTCGATATCAAGCTTATCTAGGCGTTTTTCAAACGCATCGATGTTTCGAATCCAATAATCAGAGATCTGCTGCCCTGGATAAACAACAGAAATTTTCAGTGGACGCTTTTTGTCTTTTGCTACGGGTACAGGGGTTTCTCTTACCACTTCAGCCAACGCACTAGTTAGCTGCTTCTGTTGTGGAAACTGGTCTAAAAACTCTTGATATGCCCAATACCCATTAAGAACTTGGGTGGCCTGCACATTCGGCGCAAAAGCGGCCATTGAAATCAGGGAGAATACTAACGCTTTTTTCATCTACTGCTCTTTTAGCTTTTTTATGAGCCTAATTCAGCTCTATTCATTACCTAGCCGAGTCATCCTATACTCTTGTAATCTACCTTCCTCTTAGTGCCTGTTTCAATAGTAAATTGGTTCTTGGTCTGAGTGGATGCAAATAAAGTACATTGAGTCGCTTCCTTTGTCTCGATGACGTAGAGACATTTCGCGCTTTTCATACTCAGGACCTTTAAAAAGAACACCAGCCCATTATGCGTCAGTTTATTCCTACATGGTACTCCAAAAACAAAAAGAAACCGCCAATGTGACATAGGCGGTTTCCGTGTATCTTTGCGTAGCAAGGGCTTATCAGAGTGCCACTATCTCTAACATCATTTGTTGATGTTCGTCGACGACAATATTTGCTTTTGACATAACGAGCAGCTCTTTTTTCGCTTTAGTTAGTTGCTTAATATAGTACTCTGCTCGCATGGCAAGCGTCTTTGAGTCAAAATCCGATGACCATTCCAATACCAAAGGGCCTTTTCCCTTCAAAGCTTTCGCTCCTTTTCCGGTTTGGTGCTGATTGAATCTTCGTTCAACATCATTGGTAACACCACAATACAACGCGTTGCGGTTATTTCGTATCAGGTAGACACTCCAACGCTGCGTTGTATTTTCCATCATGAAAGCAGTGACTCAACCTTAGCTTTTAATTCATCCAGCTCTTCTTTCAGCTGAGCGACTTCGAGCTCTAGCTGACTTACTCGATCGGAGCTCGAGCTTGCAGCAGACACAGGCGCTGCAAGTTCGGACGCATCAACATCACCACAGAACAAATGCATATAACGCGACTCCCGCTTACCAGCCTCACGTGGTAATTTGACCACTAATGGTCCTTTCTCTTCGCTTGCTAAATGCTCAAGGACCGTTTCCACTTCTTTTACATCATGAAATGTCGCGAGACGATTAGTACGAGTACGAATTTCCCCAGGTGTTTGAGCACCGCGCAAAAGCATACAGCATACAATGCCCTTCTCCTGCTCTGTCAGCTTTAAATCACCAAATTCCGTATTACAGAAACGGTGTTGATACTTGCTGACGCGGCTGTTGAACGCACTTTCGTCACTGACGAGCCTGCGCTCAATAAGAGCATCAACGGCATCGAGTACGTCTGACTCAGAGAGTGACATCACGGGATCACGGTTGCTTTTTTGATTACACGCGTTGGTTAATGCGTTTAGGCTGAGGGGGTAAAGATCTGGGGTAGTGACTTCTTTTTCGATCAAGCAACCAATAACTCGTGCTTCAATTGCCGTTAGCTCAACTTTCATAATGCATTTCCTTATTATTTTTGCATTTGACTTTGTACCTAAATCGCTTCGAAATCATACGCCATAAATTCACACAGCAGTGCAAGAAGCGTTAGCGGTTCAGGTGTTGGTGTCAGGCTAAAGCATAGCGTAAGACCTGACACCCCTTACGAATAGGGTCAGGTATCAATGCTCCGAGAGAATCGGCACTCTCGTCAAATTGCCATCTTGGTCGACCATCATTATTTTTGAACGATTAAGCTCAACTTCGATGATTTCGAGTTGCTCGCGAGCGTTGATATACGCCGTTTTTAACTTTTCAGCCACAGAGCGAGTGACTTGCTCATTATCTTGACTATTTACTTGCTCCGCAGTGTTACCAGAGTCCATATCAAGTTCATCATTTTGCATTCAATGGTGTTGATAATATAGTGAAGGCCACGTTATGACAATGAATCGATGGATTCTACAATGTTGGCCAAAACTCGAAGAAAGCAGCACGATTATATGGACACAACGCAATTGGTTGAGAAATGTTCAACTCTGCATTGCTATTGATCTAAAGACTGTTATGCCACTGGATGTTGTGCTTTAATCGAGGAAGATATTCATAAAATTAGGAAAGAGAACTATGAGTAGCGTATTTGAAATCGTTAACCAAGCTCGTCGTAAAAACAAACTAAAACGTGAGCTTCTTGATAACGAGAAGAAAGTTCGTGATAACCGTAAACGTGTTGATCTTCTAGAAAACCTTCTAGACTACATCAAACCAGAAATGACTCACGATGAAATCGTCGCAATCATCAAAAATATGAAAGCAGACTATGAAGATCGTGTTGATGACCACATCATTAAAAGCGCTGAGATCTCTAAAGCACGTCGTGACATCAGCCGTCGCATTCGTGAGCTGACTGAAGAAGACAAGCAAACTAGCGGCAAAAAATAAACGCGTAAGCTAGATTTTCGAACCCCGAGCAAGAATATCTTCCTCGGGGTTTATTTTTGTCTCTAAACTAACCGCCGTGTACAATCAATCTAACTCTTATTTCTAACGCATTCAGCTTTCTATGTCTTCAACTACGACAAGTACACAACCAACGCTTGCAAAACAATTATTTACGATGACCTGGCCAATGCTTTTTGGCGTTCTGTCTTTAATGAGCTTTCAGCTTGTGGATAGCGCGTTTATCGGTCAGCTCGGCGTTTTACCGTTAGCCGCTCAAGGTTTCACTCTGCCTTTGCAAATGGTCATTATCGGCATTCAAGTCGGTCTAGGAATCGCAACGACAGCGGTCATTTCTAAAGCTCTTGGAGCGAATGAAAGTCGGTATGCCAAACAACTTGGCGGATTAGTATTGATGATCGGCTCAATTGGTGTCGCTATTTTTGGCGGGCTAATTTGGCTTTTGCGCTACCCCATTTTAGCTCTATTAAGCGCTCCAGAATCTGTTATGCCGATAATCGACAGTTACTGGCCTTGGTGGTTATTAAGCTCATGGACTGGTGCGGTTTTGTATTTTTATTACAGTATCTGCCGAGCTAATGGCAATACAATGTTACCTGGCACAATGATGATGATAACCAGCGGCGTGAACCTTGTACTCGATCCGCTATTTATTTTCACGTTTGACTTGGGTATTAACGGAGCGGCAATAGCAACCATCGTCGCTTTTGGGTTTGGTATTTTAGTCGTCGCTCCTCGCGTGAAGAAGAATCACTGGGCAACGACACAATGGCAAGATCTCAACGTAGCCAAAAGTGTTGCATCTATCGGTAACATTATGGGCCCCGCGATGATTAGCCAACTGCTGCCACCGTTGTCTTCCATGCTAGCAACAAAATTATTGGCAAGCTTTGGAACCGCAGCAGTCGCCGCTTGGGCGCTTGGTTCACGCTATGAGTTCTTTGCTATCGTTTCGGTCTTGGCGCTGACAATGTCTATGCCTCCAATGGTTGGACGCTTACTTGGAGCAAAGAACTATGAAGATATCCAAAGGCTCGTCAGTATTGCCGTAAAATTCATTCTAGGTTTCCAACTTTTGATTGCTGCCATTACATTTGCCGTCGCAAACCCACTCGCATTATTGATGACAAGTGATGTGCAAGTGGAGCAAGTCTTGGAAATGCATTTACTGATAGTGCCGATCAGTTTGGGTTCATTAGGGGTTTGTATGCTAATGGTTTCTCTTTGTAATGCATTAGGCAAATCTTACACCGCGCTCACCATTTCAGCGCTGCGCTTGTTTGTCTTTTTCCTACCGTGCTTGTGGGTTGGCGCTCAAATGGATGGAATCCGAGGTTTACTCTTAGGCGCTTGTATCGGCAACCTGTTAGCTGGTGTTTCCGCATACCTAACCTATCGCCAAACCATACGCAAACTCGCAGGCGCGCAAGCCAACGCACAACAATGAATAATCAGAACTAAGCCCCTGAAGTGGGGCTTTATCGTTTTGACGCCTTGTCTAAGTTGAAATGTTAGCTAGGCGAGTTTTAATTCACTAAAGAGCTCAAATAACTGGTTCGATTTATACGGCTTAGGTAAATAAGCATCCATGCCTGCCGCAAAACAGTTGTGGATGTCTTCTTCCAAAACACTCGCAGTGAGTGCGATAATCATCGTTTTTTCACGTCCTGCTTTCTTTTCCCAACGACGAATTTCTTTCGTCGCGGTCAGTCCATCCATCACGGGCATCATGCAGTCCATTAAAATTGCATCGAATTCTTCTCCCTTTGTGATGGCTTCTAACGCTTCTTGACCGTTGCTTGTTATCAAATAGTCATAACCTGCTTTATCCAGAAAAAAACTCGCTATTTTCTGGTTCATCAAATTATCCTCCGCAATTAAGATCCTCCGATGAGAGCGCGACGCTCGATATTCAGAGCTGACAACATTATTGGTGACATTGTCACTTGATATAGTCTTTTCAACCTTAGCTAAATCATCAATGACATGCTTAAATCGATTGCCAAGGAAAGGTAATGTGAGTACGGCATGTACTTTTTCTGCATTTTCGTAGGGAGTGGATAAATGATGCTGGCAAATAATCACACGGCGAAGATCGTAATTAAAGGATAGATTATCCAAGATTTCATCGGTATTAGCGTCGTTACTGTGGCACAGAAATATGACATCAAAGTCATCATTTATCGCTTGCACTTCATTCACATTATTAACACCAAAGAGATTGATTTTCGCTAAGCGACACTCTTTTAATACTTGGTCGGCGTAGTCGTAATTTGAGCAGATCAAAAGCCCTTTATTAATCACCTCCGAACGCCAGCCAAACACCGGAATTGCTTCAACCTCAATCGAGAATTCAAAGCATGTGCCCACTCCTTTTGTAGATGTTGCTACGAGCTTGCCCCCCATCATCGACACAAGCTGACAACAAATTGCCAAACCCAACCCTGTACCGCCAAATTGCCTCGACACTCCTTCATCTTCCTGAGTAAAGGGTTCAAAAATCGTGGTTAACTTATCTTGATCAATGCCTATTCCGGTATCTTCTACTTTAAACGTCAGCACTCCACGTTCTTTCTCAAGTAACTCCTCATAACTAACATCAACGCATACATGCCCACTTTCGGTAAACTTAACCGCATTCGATACCAGATTCGTAACTACCTGTTTGACACGATGATCATCGACCATCACGCGAATGGGGATATTTTCAGCTAAATTAATACCTAACTTTAGCTGTTTAGATGTTGCTTTGGATTGGAATAAAATCATCGACTGATACACGACTTCTCGGATATCCGCTTCTACTAGTGACAGCTCCAATCGTCCAGACTCGATTTTAGAGAGATCCAATATATCGTTAAGTAAAGTAAGCAGCGTTTGAGATGAGGAGTCAATGTCATCAACAACTTCTTGTTGATGCGAAGACAACTCACTTTGAGAGAGTATTTCTGTCATGCCCATGATCCCGTTAAGGGGCGTGCGGATTTCATGTGACATGTTGGCAAGAAACACAGATTTTGCACGATTAGCCGATACTGCTGACTCTTTTGCATGCAGTATTTCTTCAGTTTGTCTCTGCATTTCTTCAACCACTCGATTCACTTGCTGAGCAAAAATGGTCAGTTCATCACTTCCATCAACTTTGACTTTTGTTTGCTTCTCTTCGGAGTTGATCAACGCGTTTAAAGTATGAATGATCGCATCGAGTTTGCTGTTAACGCGGAACCAAGTACTAAATCCGAGCCAACAAAGCAGGATAACCACTAAGGCAACGCCAAAACTGATCATGGCTATATTGGCCTTTTGTTCATGAACCTGCGTGAGAAGCGACTGCTCAGTTTGTTTGGTGAACCCATCGATGAGCACTTGTAAGCGCTGCACACGAAAATCGAGTTCTTTTAAATACGCGGCGTAGTCACTTTGTGACATGTCTCCTGACATTAATTGTCCGCGAGACGCCAAGTTTCTCTGATATCTCGGCGAAGTAAACAAGCCAAGCAATTTATCCACTTGCTCGTATGACCCACCTAAGTTTAAAAACGCATCCAAATTTTGCTGCTGTCGGTCAATCGCCTGATAAAACATACTTTGACTTAGCCGACTCTTAGGGTCTTGGACTAAACGGTTCGTCAGCCAAGCTTCTTTCTGTGTCCAAAAAGAGAGCTGAGCAAGGTAGGCAATAAAATTTTGCATGCGAATGCCATCGTCACTGCCATACCATTGATGATTTTGCAACAAAGAGCGCGACATATTTTGGAGCTGTTGAAATGCCCAATCACCCAGGTCGTCCATCTCACTCAATCTACCTGACAATACCCCCAGCATGGCTTCTTTCAGTTCATCAGCATACTCAGCAGTATTAGGGTTACTCACAAACTTTTGATGCAAAGAAGAAATAACTTCACCTTGTTCTTCAATATTAATGGCTGCAGAGACTTGAAGATCAGGCTGTCGGCGTACTTTCTCTATGGAGTAAATAAAGTGGGAGGCCTTGGATATCAATTGGAAACCTTGAATATTGCTAACCGTTTGATTGAGACGGCTCACGCGCAACGCATTATCAGAAAACTGCTGAACTGCAAATACCACGATTACCACAGCGGGTAATAGTGCGAGGAGTGCTAAGCGTGTTTTTATTGATAATCTCAACATCCATCAGCCTAATGGTTGATTTCATCCGTTTATTTAATATTAGACTAGTTTCCCGCATTGAAAGGCATATACGACATTGTTACTTTCAAACAACATTCACCTACCTAGATTATGGTTATTGTGAGTGTTTTATCATCGGCTAATGAAGTGGCAATTGTGATTTAAGTCATATTTTTTGATCTTAAAGTTGGATGCAAACAATAAAGTTTCACTCACAACTAAGAGTCGCATCACTTTTCAGGAAATCATCTATTGTATGTTTACCTATTGAGTTGCCTTATCGAGTCAAATCACACAAAAATGCAAAATATCCATTTTTGTCAACAAAACTAATTTGAAAGCAAACGTTATCATCGCAAAAAAAGTAAGTTACTTTCTAAATGTCAATACGTGAAAACCACTGCTTTAGTCACATTAATCCACCACTAACGTCCCCTTAAGTAGTGTTTTACACTGGATTTAATTTTCCTAGCAGAATAAGGACTCCGACCTTAGAATCCGCACACATAACTATTACAACCCGATTACATAACCCACCACACTCTTGCACGCTGCCGAAGAGGCAACAACAGAGAGTATGGTTAGCCCCCAAAACGTGAAAGGTCTAATACAACAATGAGTCCAGAGAAATATCTCCAAGACTGGCAAACTAGCCAAACGATTGCTGAATCTATTTCCCCTCTAATTGGTAAGCTATATCGTCAAAAAGGAATCGAAGTGGTTCTGTTTGGTAAAACGCTTATTAATGCTACTACTATAGACATTCTCAAAACTCATCGCGTTGCAAGACGTTATACCGGTAACCCACTTTCGCTTGAGCACACGATGCCTATTATTCAAGCTCTTTGTGAAATGAGCATTTCTTCATGCCGTGTCGATGTTGGCCAATTGGCAACTATGTACTGGAATGAACATGACGATACAAGCTCTCTAAACGATTTCCTTATCACTGCACTTGATGGCGCTCGCGACGCAGATTCTTCATTGAAAGCGCGTGATGTGGTTCTTTACGGGTTCGGTCGCATTGGTCGACTACTTACTCGCCTTCTCATTGAGAAAAGTGGTCCAGGTTACCCACTAAGACTACGTGCGATTGTGGTTCGTGGCGGTAAAAAAGGCGATTTGGAGAAGCGTGCTAGCTTGCTGCGTCGTGACTCAGTTCACGGTCAGTTCAACGGTAGCATTGTTATCGATGAAGAGCGTAAAGCACTGATCGTTAACGGCAACTACATCCAAATCATCTACGCAAATAACCCAAGCGAAGTGGATTACTCAGCTTTCGGTATCAATAACGCGCTAGTTGTTGATAACACAGGTGTTTGGCGTGATTCTGAAGGCCTGAGCCAACACTTAGCGTGTAAAGGCGCAGAGAAAGTACTGCTAACAGCACCAGGTAAAGGTGACATCAAAAACGTTGTCTTCGGTGTAAATGAGTCGGTAATTAAAGAAGATGACACCATCATCTCTGCGGCAAGCTGTACAACAAATGCAATCACGCCAGTCCTTAAGGCTCTGAACGATAAATATGGTGTTCTTTCTGGCCATATTGAAACCGTGCACTCATACACAAACGACCAAAATTTGATCGACAACTTCCACTCTGGTGACCGTCGCGGACGTAGTGCTTCACTAAACATGGTTCTGACTTCAACAGGTGCGGCAAAAGCAGTTGCTAAAGCATTGCCAGAGCTTGCAGGCAAGCTAACAGGCAACGCGATACGCGTACCGACACCAAACGTTTCTATGGCAGTCGCTAATCTAAACTTAGGTGAAGACGTAGACCGTGATTCACTGAACGATTACTTGCGTGAAATGGCGTTGAACTCTGAGCTTTCGGCACAGATTGACTACACCGATTCAACAGAAATTGTATCAACTGACTTAGTTGGCTCTCGCCATGCAGGCGTCGTAGATGGTCAAGCGACTATCGCACAAGACAAGCGTTGTGTACTTTACATCTGGTACGACAACGAATTCGGTTACAGCTGCCAAGTTGTGCACTGTATGGAACAAATGATGGGTGTTCGTTACCAAACATTCCCTCGATAGGTGAACTTTGCTCCACAACGTTAACCACATAGCGTAGCGGACAATATCTCATATTTGTTCTAAATAATAAGCGCCATGCGCATTACTAATATTTTTCCCCGTTTATACGCCTGATCACCCTCAGGCGTTTTTTCGTTTCATTCATTTGACACTCTCCGGACAAAGTGAACGTCAGCATTCATGTTTTGTTCATGTTCACAGCATTAATCTGAGCACATAAATTACAGAGAGGTCATGATTATGAATCGGATTATTGTAACTGCACTAGCACTGATTACCGGCTTTTTTACGTTAGTATTTAGCTTGATCATTGCGATTCCGTTGACCATCGCAGCATTAATTACCGGCAAGCGTATTGAAAAGCGCGTCAAGAAAATGCAGAGAGAAATGCACGAAGAGTATGAGTTTAATACAGGTAAAGCAGATGCGATTGAAGGTGAATTTGAAGAGGTTCGCCGGTAAGTAAATAAGATTTAGATGAGTTTCTCTCCCCCGACCGCTCCTGAGAAACTTCTTGCTTTCACCCTGTCCTTAAAATGGCAGGGTGCTTTTTTGAAAAGCACAATGTTGAATAAGCACCTAGCGGTTTATTGCTTTATCTTTTTGTTGTAGGAGGCTGTGTAACCAGCCTCCCATAAATCACCATCGACACCAGAGTATGGGTTGGATTCTTTCGGAGCGCCGCTTAGGCAAGCATCTTTGCCTTCCTTCTTAATTTCATCGATGTGATTTAAAACAAAGTCAAAGTGTTTAGGATCAGCCTTTTGTAGTAACCCGTACAAAAGGCCAAAGCCAAGCATCGTAAATACAAACAGTTCAAAAAACACCCAAATGCTCTTTGTTGAAAAGAATATCCAAGCAACGCTGCAAACACTGGTCAAAATTACTACTGGAGCTAAATCTACTATTCTTTGCATATTGCTCTCACCTTCTAAACGGTCATGAAGTCTCTACCCCTTTCATAGGGTAAGTAAGAGGAAAGTCCGTTTTTATCCAATAAAGCACTCTCGACTTAATATGCGACACTGTTAGTATTAACGTTAAGTGGCTATCGTTCTCATTATAACAATGCGTTGGAAAGTAGCTTTCACAGCAAATGAGAATATGAACCAAAGTAACACTATTGATAATATTAATTTTAGCAACGTTTAGCGTCAGAATTACGTAAATTGTGTAAGGGTTACTGAGAGTAGACAAAAAAGCAGCCACACGGGCTGCTTTTAGTATTTCTGTCTTGCGAGCTTGTCTATACCGTTACGACCACTCTAAGAGCCAGCAGCATGAGTACTACCCCTGACAAACGATCAATCAACACTGCCTTAGAGCGAATTCTGTCAACGACTTTAGAGCTCGATAGCACTAGGGTAATAAAGGTGTACCAAAGCCCATCCACAACAAACGGCGTGGCAACAATGATCATCTGATTACTCAAATCATTACCGAGCGCGACAAACTGACTGAATAATGCGATAAAAAACAAAGCAATTTTGGGACTTAAAATCGAGATAAAAAAGCCTTCTCGCGCAGACTGGATTACCGTTGTCTCCTCACCTGACTCCAACTTCGCAGCCACACCACCTTTTGAACGCAAAGCATTAAACCCTAAATACGCAAGATATGCCGCACCCACAAGGCTAATCGTCTTGAACAGCATCGGGCTTTGCTGCAAAACAACAGCGAGACCAATCAAGGTAATAAACGCATATATACCAATGCCAAACGCATGAGCCCAAGCCGTAGCTAATCCATTGATACGTCCACCAGCCAACGAGTGCTTAGCGACAATAGCTAAGCTGGGACCTGGTGACATAGCCCCTAATAAACACACGGTAAAAAGTGATAACCAAACTGTTAGTGTCATAAGAATTTCCCCTCTTTGAAGCTCACTCTATCAACGGAAGAGGTATAATTAGAAATCAAAGTTATTCATACTAATCATGACTTCAAGTCATAGCTAAACGATGTACGTATTAGCGAATGGAATATTCAGAGATTTGCATTACTGAGCGAATCTCTTCTCGCACCCATTTATGCGCAGGATCCGTGTCGTATTTGGGATGCCACATTAACCAATATTGATGAATAGGTGTTTCGAGTGGTAATGCTTTATGGGTTAAGTCCCAATGCTTAGCGAGGTTAACGGCAATATGTTCAGGAGCCACCATCAGGTGCTCGCTTGCAACTAAGCGATTGATCGCAGCAGAGAAGAATGGAACCTTAAAGGTAACGTGGCGGGTGTGCCCTAGCTCTTTCAATGCTAAATCAGTGTAGGAATCTTTGTCTCCGCCGCCAGTCACTTTGATGTGTGAATATGAAATCAAGTCTTCAATACTGATCTGGTCCTGCTTTGCTAACGGATGAGAAGATTTCATCAAACAAACTGATGAATCCTCACCAATTTTAACGCTCGACACACTCTGTGGTTTTTCTGGATACATAGAAGACGCGATATGGATGCCCGTCTCATGAAGTTTATCAAGAAAGTTGGGTTGCCACAGTCGGTACGCCATATCTAGCTGTGGCGCTTGTTCACCCAAGTGAGAGGCAATATCGGGCAATACGTATTGCGCCACGTAGTCACTAGAAGCAATAACAAGCTCACCTTGCCACTGCCGCGGCTCAAAAGGTTGGTCATCGAGTAAATGGTCAAACTCAGCCAGTAATGCATCAAGCTTTGATTTTAACGCTATTGCTCGTGGCGTTGGTATCAGTTGATTACCTTGACGAATAAGCAGTGGGTCACCACACAGATCGCGCAATTGTGCAAGCTGTCGACTGACGGCAGACTGCGTAATGTGCAAACGGTCTGCGGTCCGGCTGACATGACACTCCTCTAAAAGTACATGCAAGGATCTAAGTAGATTCAAATTAATGTTGTTTAACATATTCGCTCAGAAGGGTTTTCAACATAGCATCCATTCATGGTCACTTCACAAACAGGTTCCCAGTCGTGTTAAAGAATTCAGCTAAGACGGTATGAGTCATCAGGTTTCGAAGCTCTGGATATCGTTGAATTTGATCTCTGATTTCGTTCAAGCGAGCCATCGTAGGCACTTCGACAAAAACCATCATGTCCGTCTCACCGCTGATCGCATGACACCATTTTACGCCATCAATTTTGTATAACTCGTCCGCGTATGATTCGCAATAATACGTAGAGGTTGATTTATCGAACTTTAAGGCAAAATAGGCGCAAATCGAATCCCCACCCGAAGGCGCAATTTCAGCGTGATACCCTAGAATCACTTTGTCATGCTCTAGCTTACGAATACGGGCCGTTACCGCAGAACGAGAAAGGTTTACTTTATCCGCAATTTCAGTCACCGACAGCCGAGCGTTGTGCCTGAGCAGATCCACAATCTTATGATCAAACTTGTCCATACCGTTACCAAGCTTTCCTTATTTTTCTCATTCTATACCGATTCTAACTGCATAAGAAACCAACATTTTGTTGGAATTATTTAAAACAACCGTCATATTGACGGTTTAGTAAATCATTTTGTTATTAACATTTTGGATATGCTATTTGGCGGGCATGAGATGAGTGCTGTTATCCATTTCAACAGAAAATAGATAACACATTGAAATCAAATTCCCACCTTAAGTACTCAGCACATAAATAGCATCGCTTAAACACATAAAACGAAATAACCAGAAGCCACAAGCTTTTTCGCAATAACCCTCATAACATTGGATGAATCAATTCGCATGGAAGAGCTCAAAAAAGACATTTCACTCACATCAGGTATCGCACAGTTATCCACCACATTAATGGGAACGGGGCTGTTTATGATCCCGGCTATCGCAGCAGGTATAGCTGGCCATTTTTCACTATGGGCTTGGATTTTATTGTTCATCGCGATTTGTCCTATTGCGCTGACTTTTGCTCAACTGGGTAAACGATACCCCAACGCGGGCGGAACAGCCTTTTTTGTACGCAAAGCCTTTAACGCCAAGCTGGAAAGTAGTGTCGCTTGGCTATTTGTTAGTGTCATTCCGGTAGGGGTTCCGGCCGCGATTGCACTCGCCGCAGGCTTTCTACAACAAATATTGCCAGAGCCTATTAGCAACAATCTGTTTGCACAAGTTCTCACGGTAGTACTTCTTGTGTTCGTCAACTTGATGGGCACAAAATCATCAGGCCATTTACAAACTCTTATTGCTTTGAGTGTCTTCGCACTTGTTGGCGCATTTTTATGGAAAGGCGACGTTAACAGCGCCGATCTTGTGATGCCCGCCATCACACAAGAGTCAATTTGGCCTATTACCGCAGCGTTAGGCGTGATGTTCTGGTGTTTTGTTGGCATAGAGGCTTTTGCCCATATGGGGGAAGAGTTCAAAAACCCTCAAAGAGATTTCCCTATTGCCATTGTGGTCGGTTGTTTTGTAGCAGGGGCTACCTATTGGGCATGCTCTGTCGTTATTTTAAAATTTGGCGCGTATGGTAACGCTCAATTTGATAACGCATCCATCCCCTGGCTTAGTGCCCAACTACTAGGCGATGGAGCCAAATGGATAATCAGCTTGATAGGTTTCTCCGCTTGTTTCGCGAGCGTTAACTTATACACACAGAGCCTAGCGCGAATGGTCTGGGCTCAAGCTCGTGAACATCGTCCTTCTAGTCCACTAGCCAAGATTTCGCGTCGTGGTGTCCCTTTCTCAGCCACCATATTAGTTGGCGGTATATTATTGATATCTTGTGTGATAGGAACCCTATCACAGCTCGATCTGGAGTTTTTCCTAAAACTCGCAAACAGTGTATTCGTTCTGGTTTACATGTTGGCGATGTTAGCCGCTTTTAAATTGCTTCGAGGATTTGGTAAAACACTTGCGGGACTGTCCCTACTGCTTTGTACCGGTGTTTTTATATGTTTAGGCTGGTCAATGTTTTATGCACTTGGCATTTTTACTCTACTTTTACTGCCTTGGAAACAGTGGCGACATAAGCGACAAACACGTGTAGTTGAATAGTCATCGCTTCCCATTTCGAAATATGTGAGCTAAACGTTGGATACCAGCGTCTATGTTCTCTAACGCGATATTGCCGTAACCAAGCACGGCACCATGCCAGTGACGTGCTTGAAAATCTGGGTGTTCATAATAGCTCAAAGGTCGCAAGATGATCCCTTCATGCTCTGCTAGTTTTATAAAACGCTGCTCATCCATACCGTCTTGCCATTTCAACGTAACATGAAGCCCCGCCGCTTGGCTAACGACGCAAACACGGTCGCCAAAATGCTGTTGAATGGATACATGCATCTGTTCATGCTTAGTTTTGTACAGTCGACGCATTTTTCGAATATGACGTAATAACCCACCTTCAGTAATAAAGTCTGCCAATGCTTCTTGTGTATGCGTCGGCGAATCACCACTTAACGCATCCTTAACCACTAAGCATTGCTCTACTAAACGTTCAGGAACTACAAGGTAGCCAAGCCGCAATCCGTTAAACATCACTTTACTGAAGGAGCCCACATACAACACACGATCATCTCGACCCATTTGAGCTGCTAGCCCCTGTAAGCTGGTATAGGGACGATGAGCAAACTGAAATTCGCTGTCATAATCATCCTCGATGATCCAACTTGATTGTTCGACCGCCCAGTTGATGATCTTTCCTCTTTGCTCGGTATTGAGTGTGGTACCCATCGGATATTGATTACTTGGTGTAATATACAGCGCATCGGCATCGCTTGAGGTCACCGCTTCCACATCAAAACCTAATTTCTCTGTTACGAACAAAGGCTCAAATTGATAGTTTTGGAACTGAATCAACTTCCGCATTTGCGCGTAACCTGGTTGCTCCATCAGAACCTTATCACCTTGTTTGAGCACTACCATCGTCGCAATCGACAACGCTTGCTGCGCCCCAGAGGTAATAATAATGCGCTCTGGAGAACAATTCACTGAACGGCTTGATGCGAGGTAGTCAGCTAAAGCACAGCGCAATGCCCAACTACCCTGAATATCTTGATTCCCCAACAAGCAAGTACGAGACATATGGCGAGTGAGTAACTTTTGCCATTGCGCCATCGGAAATGCGTCCAAATCCGGCACACCCGGTGCAAATGCGCGGTTGATATCAAAGTGAGCTTTCGGTGATGAGTCTCTCTGAACTGAACTAGGTTCAGGCAAGTACTGCTCTGGCAGTTCTACGGCAACATAAAAGCCAGAACCTTTTTGGCTGTTCAAGTACCCTTCCGCCACTAACTGTTCGTAGGCAGAAATCACGGTATTCCTACTTAGATTAAGCTCTTGTGAAAGCTTCCGCGTAGAAGGCAGCTTCCCATTCTTCACCCACAGTCCTTGAACAATTTTCTTGCGAATAGCCAAAAACAACGCTTGCTGACGCGTTCCTTCACTGTCTTTTAAATGTAGGTCACCGATATCAATCAAAGACAAACTGGATCCATCCATTAGTTAAAACTGGCTCTCTTTAAGCTACCAGTTAAACGCTACATTGCAATCAAAGAATGAGGATCAATCGCTCGTAATCGTGAGCAAACAAGGAGAGAAAATGCTATCCAACACCAATAGAACGGAAATTAAGAAAGGCGCACATAAAGCCGTCTCTGATGTTAGCAAACTGCACGCCATCATAGATGAAAGCCTAATCGCTCATATTGCGATAACCAACGAGTCAGGCCCTGTGGTCATCCCTATGCTGGCATGGCGTGTCGATGATTACGTGTATATCCATGGTGCCAACAACAGTCGACTGTTACGCTCACTCAAACAAGGAGTGCAAACGTGCTTAACCTTTACTTTGTTTGATGGTTGGGTATTGGCTCGAAGTGCGTTTCACCACAGTGCGCATTATCGCAGTGCTGTGGTCTTTGGCCAGTTTGAGGTGGTGGAAGATAACCAAGAGAAAGACAGGTTGCTGAATCACTTTATTGAACAGATCGCTCCGGGGAGAACAGAACAAATCCGTTTGAGTAATGAAAAAGAACTCAAAGCCACCATGCTGCTGCGTATTCCACTCACAGAAGCATCGGTGAAAATCAGCAATTTTGGCGTCAACGACGATGCGGAAGACATGGACATCCCTGTTTGGGCAGGTGTCCTACCCTACCAAACCGTCGTAGGTCCGCTGCAAGCTTGTGACGATTTGTATGAAGGTATCGCAAAGCCAGACTACCGCAGTGCCTACTCTAACCGTTGGCAGGAATAAGCACCGTAAAACGTGCGCCGCCTAAGTGACTCTCGCCGACAGAAAGCTCCCACCCCAGTTGCCGCGCTGCACTGGTAGCGATGGCAAGCCCTAAACCAAAGCCTTTCATGTCGGCGTTGCGGCTTTTGTCTAAGCGCGAAAATGGCATAAATACTTCTTCTCGCATCGCCTCAGGGATGCCCGGACCATCGTCCTCAATATCGATGCTCCAGCAATCCGCTACCGTTCGAATCGTCACCTCAACGCAGGATTCACCGTAACGCTTGGCGTTTTGCAGTAAATTATCGAGGACGAGGTTACCCAAAGTAGGCTGAAAGTGAATCAATCGGTTCGCGAGTTCATTTTCTGCTCTCAACATGGCGGACTCTAAGCCTAGGTAATTCATGCGGCTTTTACACCAAAGTGGCAGTTCCATGGTTTCAACAGAATCGATCCATGAGTGGTTTTTCACACTCAAGCGAGACAGCATGACGATGTCGGATGTTAAATCCGTCACGACATCAACGTATCGTTCAATATCGTCATGTAACTCTGCCTGCATTTCACCACTCGTGCGTCGAGCTAAATCCGTCGCTAGCTGAATACGACTCAGCGGAGTGCGCACTTCATGAGGAATAGCTTGAGTAAAGATGTGTGTTTGGCGCACTCGTCTCTCAATCTCTTCAGACATGCAGTTGAAGCCTTGGGCGAGCTCTTTTACGGGTTGCGAAAATTGCTTTAGATCGACTCGCGTATTCAACTCACCAGAACCAAATTGTTGTTGCGCAGCCGTTAATTGCCGAATTTGGCGGTCAAGACGTCGTACAGGTATGTAAACCATAATGCCTAAACTGCATACAACAACCAAAAGCAGAGTAAGTATAAATACAATCTCAGAATCTTCATTCCAATCAACGTGTGGGCTAAAGAAGTCCGTTTTTTCTTTGAAAACTAAACTCTTCGAAGTGTTAGGCAAAGGGAATACCGCAGCATAGGTACTGCCGTCAATAAGATAAACAGGTATCCCTTGCATTCGGTACAACAGATTACAATCTCGACAAGGCGGTGATCCGTCCCAGTTTTCAACCAATGTTAAATCAAAGATAAAGAAATCTTGCTTGCCGTTTTCGGTTAACTTCTTGTAGAGAGAATCCGGAGTGCCTCGTTGCTCAATGTATTGATCGACAAAATAAGCACCATCACTCAAAAAAACACCGACTTCTGTTTTGCGCATGTACTCTTCCCCCATAAAGAGAAACAAAGCAACAGTCAGCGCAAGGCCAGTTACTAACCCCACATATAGACGAGTAAACAGGGAAAACATGCGTCATTTACCTGTCAGCATGTAGCCGTGGTGGCGTATGGTTTTAATGGTAGCCGTATGGATATGAGCCTTAGAGAATTTCTTCCTTAGTGAGGATATACGCATATCAATCGAGCGATCAGTAATACAGTATTCAATGCCTCGGGCAAGACGGCAACATGATTCACGAGATACTGGCTTATCGACATTCAGCATCAGGAGCTCTAAAATTTCAAACTCAGAACTCGTTAAACCAATATCTTTTTGCAAATAAAATGCCTGGGAGCGACGAAGACAAAGACTAATGCCATATCGGCTCAGCTTTTCTTCTTCAACGATATCAACTTGACGACAATAGCGACGCAACGCTGCTTCAATACGGGCGAGAAGGATATTGCCTTTTATCGGTTTGGTAAGGTAATCATCAGCACCAAACTTAAATAAGCTCACCTCGCTCATTTCATCATCGGTCGCAGTCAAAACAATGATAATACCATGATAAAACTTACGCGCCTCTTGGCATATTTCTGCGCCATTTTTTCCTGGTAACATCAAATCTAACAGCACTAGGTCCGGCTTGAGCCCCTTAATCGTTTCTAATGCATTTTGACCGTTATCGATGACAGTTACCGTATATCCTTCGGCTTCGAGGTACATTTTGGTTAATCGAGCAATCTCAGAGTCGTCTTCTACCAGTAAGATTGTATTACCCACCATGAATCATTTACTCCACCAATATGATGGAGGGAGTATATCGCTCGTCCTATACTGCGCAACCTACTTAAATGATAATTTTAATAAAACGCAGGCTTACATACGCTTACAAACCATACATATACGATAATCCTAATCATTCTATACCCCTAAAACCATGCAATAACCTGAGGTTTTATTCATTACCAGAATATAGCTTCACATAGAAAATAAAATTCGGAATAAAAATCCACTATATTTTTAAATGTATCGAATAATAGGTCTTACCAAAAAACAATATCAACATATATGACTTAGTTTGCTTATATAGACAGGACTTTATGTTGCTTCTAAGTTTCTTGCTCTAATAAAGTCTACGAGTAACATGAAATGAGATATTCCAAATTAACACCTTTAGCCATATTTTGCGCGATAAGTCTAACTGCTTGTGGCGGCAGTGAATCTAATCCGAAACCATCGAAAACAACACCTCCACCACCACCAATGCCAACATTGAGCACTGTCACAATCCCAACTGTCGTTTCTACAGAGTTTCCAGCCAAGTTAAAAGTGGCTGCTGATGCTGGCTTCACCCACTATGTGAAAATCTCCCTTTCCGAAGCAAACAACAACGATACATTTCACATTGTGGCTGTTGATGACGGTGCGAATAATGAAAAAATCTTTCGTGCAGCCAAAATCATCCAACACCTTCTCACAAACCAACCAGACTCTAAGTACGGTGCTGACAAGTCTCGTATCGCTAAGACATTAGCCGAGCGTGATGCCACACTAATGCTGACCGAAAACGACGAACAGAATGATGAGATGCTAACCAAAATCTTTATCAACGAACTGATTCGCCAAGGCAAATTGAACGATGCAGTTACAAGCTCGGGCTTAGCACACTCTTTTGATACGAGTTCTCTAGAAAAGTTTGTTGTAAGCATGATGGTACTTAACGAAGATGATATGGATACACTTGTCACATCTATCGCGTCAACATTAGTAACTAGTAAAGAAACACCAAACTGGCTAAGGAATAGCCAATCTTTAATGTATCGAGAACTGACAGTTGAAGGCGATTGCCATTACATGAGTAATTTTGCCGATTACTGCGCCAATCTTGGTAAAAAAGCCGAACGAGACGCCGCTTTTGAAGAAATTTTACACTTGGTCCAAGCGCAAGGTATTGCACCTAACACGGCGACTGCGGCACTGCAAAATGACATTCAAGCTCATGCGTTAAGCATCTATAACGATATTCAATCGGGCAAACCGACGGTGTGGCGCCCTACTCAGTATGACTGGGACGATTGGAAATCGGACGACTTCGATCCTGAAAGTGTGAAACAAACGGGCCCTTCATATTCTCACGAATATTTTGCTGCCGCTTTTGAAGCTTACATGGGTGTAGCAAAAGCAAACGGACATGGTTTAGATGGCTACCAAGCGTTAACGCGTGAAGAAATGCAAACCCAAGATCCACAAGCCGTTGATTGGATCAGTGGCTTATTCCACGGATACTTGCAATATACCGCGAATATCGACTCTGCGGGCGTCAAGCTCTACACAGAAAAGACAAGTCCAGGCACAGTACCTACCTTCCGTATGGCTCCCAACAAAGACGGTTTGATAGAAGCGTACACCTACAAATCTCAGTGGCTAACAAAAGTGAAGATCATTGGCGGCGACGCGATGAATGTGATCGGTAATGATCAAAACAATACTTTTGAAGGCAACAGCAAAGACAACAGCATTTATGGTGAAGGCGGTATCAACACCTATATAGTGCCACACAAACTGGCGGAATGTACTGTTATCAAAGCAAAGAGCGTTTCTGTTGAGTGCCCGAGTACAGGCACTGACGAGTTGTACGACATTCAGAACATCCAATTCACCGACCAAACCCTAGATGTAACCAAGCTATAAAAAATGAAAAACATGAAGAAACTTATTCTATTCGCTCCCTTGCTCCTTGCTGGTTGTGGTGGCCTAGCCGTCATGGATCGTACTGATGCCGTAAAAGCACAACCAGAAATGCTGATCAAAACCGACGGTGATTTTTGGGGATTCGGTGCGGATGGCCATTTTGATTTTGCTGGTAAGTACAAAGGCAAGTATTCACGCAGTGCTTCTAACTCAAGTTGGTTTAACCGTATCTCTTTCAAAGAAGGTTCAATGGGCGCAGAAGTGACTCGTATCGACAGCGGGGAAACTTGGCTTTTGAACTGCACTGGAGGCGGTATGTCGGTTAACTACATGGGCGTCGATTTTGGTGGGAATGATCCTTACACCTGTGACATTACTCAAGATGGTAAAAAAGTCGGTGAGTTTGCGATGGAGCCAAAATCCGCTCTCATCGACATCAGCTTTGAGAAAAAAGAGACAGGCGTAGTGCGTATTGGTAGCACCCACTTTAATGTAGAAACTGTACATACTAGTCCTGACGCCATGATGGCGGTAGACATTCCATTGGGTTATAGCTTTAAGGAAGGCACACAAGAAATTGCCGCAGTGCAGACGAACGGTACCATTGCGGTACAGATGCTCCCTGAACTTAGCGAACAAAAAAAGGATGTAATTGCCATCGGCGCTGTTGCAAGTGCACTAAGTTGGCGTCCTAAGAAATAGCCACCACATAAAACGACACAAAAAAATAACAAAGCCCTCTACTTTTTTGAGGGCTTTTATTGCTTGTACTCATAGAGATAAGTGGAGCACTACTTCTCTAATCTTCCCGTATACTGCTTGGGCGTTAATCCACGATGTTTCTTAAACATACGATTGCAGCTCGCCACATTGGTGTAACCAAGGCGCGTGGCAATGTCATCAATACTCACGCGCTTACTCAACAAACCAGCTGCAATATTACTCAATACATAGCCAGAAACCGTCGAAAAATTGAGTCCTAATTTATGCAAACGACGTTGAAACTGCTGTTCAGATAAATCAAGCAGAGAAGAAACGCGCTCTAACGTTGGCAATCCATAATGGCTGCTGTAATTCACCACTTCATAAATCACTTTCAACTCATCTTCTGGGTCGGGCATATTAAGCAAATCATCCAAATCGGAAAAACTCATCGCTAGACGGTTGTCTTCTCGATGGCTCACTTGGCGAGAAGCTAGTCGGTCATCTCCCGGGATCCATATCTCTGTTTTTGGCTGACTCCATTCCACCTCGCAGCCGAAATATTCCCGGTATCTCTCAGTATTTTTTCTCGAGCCTGAAACCTTGACACGTAAAGGCTGGTAATCTTTGCCAAGAAATTCGCGTAACACCTTAATCATAAATACCGCACAGCGGATACTATCGTGCACCTTTACTGACGTTTCTATAAACGGGTTGTGGTAAGTCCATTTGATGATTTTACCCGACTGTTCGCCAGCAAAAAACGCCCCTGATTGTAGGTTGCTCACACCATAATTCACTCGCCGAATGGTACTGGCTAAATCATTGCCGGAGAATAACCAGCGTCCCACTGGCCCTAGCTTTTGCAGTTCAATACCTCGGCTGAGACTCAACACCACATCCGGGTCACCACTGGCTTGTTCAACACAACGATACCATTCCGCAACGGCTTTTAGCGGGATCAGTGTCATTGGGTTACGAAACACCGATGCTGGGATCCCTAACTCATCCGAGTCCAAATTGTATTTAGATAACGCGAGGTTATGCATGTTTAGAATGCCCATCGCGCGAATAAACCGAACCGTTTTCATAACCAATCACATCAAATTTAATCCTGTAGTGATTGAATCTGTCACAAAGAAAGCCGCAAATCAAATTCAGATCACAATACGCCAACAGTTTGATAGAGGAGCGTTTAATGAGTTTACTGAGTGTCCCATTTGTCGGTACAGGCGCAGATACAGCGTTACATGTTGTTGCTGCTGTCGTTTTAATCGCGAGTGTCGCGGGCGCGTGTTACGGCTTTTGGAAAATCCATGAATTACCTATCAATAAAGCACACAGCAAAGATCATCATCAGATAGGGCTCATCACTGCGCTGACCTGGATAGGGTTTGTCTGGCACTGGGTTTGGGTGCTAGCCGTGATCTTTGCATTTGTTGATATGGAAAAAGCCATCATCAATCTGCGTGATACATGGAAAAGTAAACCGCAAACAGAAACACAGCCAAAAGAGGAAGCATAATGTTAGAAGGTTTAGCGGTATGGGCACTCTTCATCTATCTGCTGCGTTTGGTTGGCATGCCTTGGAACAAAGCAACCAAATCGTTCGCTTATCTTGGCGGTTTGAGTTGGCTGATGTTCGTCTGGGTAGGTTTGATTAACTTCACCCCGATGGATTTATCCGGCGGTTCTGTCGTGCAGTCACCACACATCCAATTGCGTCCAGATTCAACCAATGTAAAAGGTAAAGTTGACCACATTTACATTGAGCCGAATCAGCAAGTTAAAGAAGGTCAGCTCATTTATGAACTTGACCCAACGCAATACAAAATCGCATTAAATCAAGCGAACGTATCCGCTGATTCTGCTCGCGTTGCATTAGCTACGGCAAAAGGCGACATTGAGATTGAAGAAGCTAACCACGAAGCGCTAGTGCAAGATCTAGAAACATCCAAGAGCCAGTTGGAAGCGGCCAAAGTTGACTACAAATTGCAGAAAAAAATGCTAGATCGTTATGTTGAGCAAAACCGAGTGGTGCAAAACACCATCACGGAAAGCGACATCGACAAACAATCGAGCACGGTAGATATGGCACGTCACAACGTGTTAACCCTTGAGTCTCAAATCAAGAAGAAACAAGTCGATATTTCCCGTGCAAAACTGGCGATTCATAAAGCGGAACTTGCAGTTGAAACCAAACAAGCCGAACTGCGCCAAGCTGAAGAGCAAATTGCAAAAGCGCAATGGGATTTGAATAGCACAAAAGTTCATGCCCCAACAGATGGCTTTGTCACCAACTTTATCCTGCGTGAAGGTCAGCGTGTATCGATGATGCCGCGTATCAACATGTACACTAACGAGAAGTATGTGCTGATGCGGGTCAACCATCAGGCGATTCGTAACATCAAACCGGGTCAGCCAGCGGAATTCTCTTCGTCCGTTTACCCAGGTAAGATCTTCTCAGCGACCGTCGAAGGCATTGTTGAAGCAACAGGTGAGTCACAAGGTAATCTACTGGGTTTCGATGATTCCGTACGTGTCACCACTGGAAAGAACTTACAGAACAAACACCACTTTGTTCGTCTTAAGATTGATGAGCCAGAAGGCTACGACATCCCTGTTGGCTCTGTTGGCCTCGCATGGGTCAGCGGTGAAAAACCGATAGGCTTCATGGCCTTCTTAGATGTGATTCGCGGGATCATCATCCGAATGAAGTCTCAACTGTACTTCTTCTACTCTATCTAAACTCGCAAACCGCCAGTTACGCTGGCGGTTTTCTTTTCATTTGTATCCAAACATATCCTTTTCCCGTATAACAATTAGTTAGTAAATAGCGGAGAAGATTCATGTCGGCAAAGGAAAGAAGCCTACCTACCCATCGCATCTCAAGATTCAGCAAGTTCGCTTCACTTGCTACCCGTGTCGCAGGCAATGTGATTGCAGAAGGCACGAAACAGATAGCCAAAGGCAACAAACCAAAAGCGAAAGACCTCTTGCTGACGCCACAGAACATCGCGCGCTTAACTGACCAACTTGCTCACCTGCGTGGCGCTGCAATGAAGCTTGGTCAAATGCTATCAATGGATGCTGGTGATGTTTTAGAACCTGAACTTGCCGATATTCTTTCCCGTCTTCGCTCCAACGCAGACCCAATGCCTGCAAAACAACTCAACGCAATAATGGAAAGTTCGCTAGGAACGAATTGGAAAGCTGAGTTTCTGTCATTTAACTTCAAACCAATCGCCAGTGCATCAATAGGACAAGTGCACCAAGCCTACAGCGATGCGGGAGATAACCTAGCCGTCAAAGTGCAATATCCGGGCATACGGAAAAGTATCGATAGCGACGTCGATAATGTCGGTACACTGCTCAAGGTCGTTGGGTTGATTCCCGAGTCTGTCGACTACCAAGGATTGCTCGAAGAAGCGAAAAAGCAGCTACATGACGAGGCCGATTACGCACGAGAGGCGCAATTTGCCATTCGTTATCATGACGCTTTGAAGGAGCACCCTCATTTTGTGGTGCCCAAGATTCATACTGAAAGTTGCTCAGACTCCGTTCTCGCGATGGAATTCATTGATGGCAGTCCGATTGAGCAAATCGAACATTATGATCAGAGTACGCGAGATTTTGTCATGCACAGCCTACTCGAATTACTGTTTCGAGAGCTGTTCGAATTTAAGATGGTACAAACCGACCCAAATTTCGCCAACTACTTATATATCGAAAACACTCGTCAAATCGGCTTGCTAGATTTCGGGGCCACTCGCGAGTACAGCGATCGGTTCAGCACTGGTTATCGCCAAGCTTTCGCATCTGTCGTTAACAATGACGAACAAGGCTTGAATGATGCGCTTGAACAAATAGGCTTCTTCAGCCAAACCATCCTTCCAGACCAACGCCAAGCGATTCTCGATCTAGTGAAAATGGCATGTGAACCTATGTTGGTCGATGAGCCCTATGATTTCAAAGCCAGCGGCTTAGCACAAAAGCTTCGCGAGGCTGGCACCATTCTAAGCATGGAGCAAGAATACTGGCATACTCCACCAGCAGATGCCCTATTTTTACACAGAAAAATCGGCGGAATGTACTTGCTGGCAGCCCGTATTGGCGCAAAAGTGAACATTCGCCAATTGGTACAGCCATATCTCACCATCAACAGCGAATAGCCTATTGTTTTTCTGTTACTTTCAAGTACCTTGAGCAAGGTTAAGATGCATAGTTGTGCATCTCAATAACATGCCATACTTCCATAAAACGAATTAACTATCGGGGTACTCGGTGAGCAAGTTTCAAGATCTCTCCACTCTAATCCAGCAAATTGGCCAAGCCGAAGAAGCGGATCAAGTCGCAACGCTCAATGAATCTATTGAAGCGGGCCTCGAGCCCGGCGCGGTTGCCCTGATTCTAGAAGCATTTCCAATCGACGATCGTGTTCGCTTATGGCGAGCTTTACCACTAGAGCTACATATCGACGTGTTAACGGAAATGCGTGCGGACGTACGTTTCTCTATCATCAATGCGTTATCTGAAGTCGAGCTAAAGCTCACTCTCGCTAAACTCGACAACTTGTCGCTCATCGAATGGGCCGATTCGTTGCCAGAGTCGATCATCAACGAAGCGCTCTCGTTGATAGAAAAAGATGAGTTGGAACTTTACGATCAAGCAAACGAGTATGCTGATGAAGAACTCGGCCACTGGGCTGAACGTAAGATCATCACCCTGCCCTTCAATATTACGATTGGGACAGCTAAGCAGTTAATGGAGCGCTATAGCTACGACACGCCTCAACAGGTGTATCTGATTAATCGTAATAAACAGTATCGTGGAACGGTCAACTACTTCGATATCTTACGTGGTGACCCCGATACTCGCTTAAAAACACTCGTTATTGAGGCTGTGACGGTTCTAGACAGTAAAATGATGCTTCCTGAAGCGGTAGAGGCATTAGAACACAGCACACTGCCCGCTCTCCCTGTAACTGATGCAGACCAAACACTGATCGGTGAAGTCGATTGGCAGTTTGCATTGAGTACACAGCGTGAAATCTACGAAGCACGTTTGATGGCCGGTACAGGTATGGATGAAGGCGATGACTTGTTTGCGCCAGTATTAAAAAGCTCGCAAAAGCGCGGGGTTTGGTTAGGCATCAATTTGCTTACTGCTATTTTGGCGTCTGTCACTATCGGACTGTTTGAAGATGTAATTGCTCAGGTAGTGGCTTTGGCGGTGCTCATGCCAATTGTTGCATCCATGGGGGGCATTGCTGGCAGCCAAACGCTCACTCTAATGATTCGTGCGATGGCGCTTAATCAGATCACCCCAGGTAACCGCTTCAAGCTTTTGAAAAATGAGTTGGGTATTGGCTCTCTGAACGGCATTGCTTGGGCGTTAATCATCGGCGGGCTCGCCGGATTGTGGTTTCAATCTCCGGTTCTAGGGGGAACCATCGCGCTGGCCATTATCGTCAATATTATTACCGCAGCTTTATTTGGTGTGCTGATTCCCATTATTCTGGATAAGTTTAAATTGGACCCCGCTTTGGCTGGCTCGGTGATTCTAACAACAGTGACAGATGTAGTTGGTTTTTTCGCCTTTTTAGGAACGGCGAGTTTAGTCATGCTTTAAAAGGTTCATTGTTTATTAATCAATCATTAGCATAATAGAGTCAAATTGCATAACGCAGTTGCAAATTGCAAACACACTCAAACTTTAAGCAACGCATGTCACAGAAACTGCGTATTTTAGGGCATATTAAAGTTGGCACAGTAACTGCATTATATAAATCGACCCTTCTTAAGCCGAGGGTCACCTAGCCAACTGACGTTGTTAGTGAACTTGATTTTGTTCACATGTATATAAGCCAATCGCACTCTTTGCGGTTGGCTATTTTTTTATGTGGCTATTGCCCTCTTATCCTCTGACCGAGCTCGGTTGTGCTTTTCTTGCCCACAACAGATTGTTTACTGTTTATAAAATTCAAATATTCGCCCAATAAACCATTAGAAATGTCAGCTTCAACAAAAATAAATCACCTACATAAAATAAAACCAAGAAAACATACCCAAGAAAAGAACAAATACCGTCCAAACCAAAAACCTCATCATGAAAACGTTTTCTTTTCATAGAAATCGACTGAACAATTCAGAGTTATAGATAAATTTAATCCATAAAAACAAATAGCAATTCAAAACATTAACTTCACATAGAAAATCTGTCTATAAATCATAGAAAACACGTAAAACCAAACTTTTCAATTTTAGAATTTAAAAATCAAACTATTGTTATTAAAAGAAAAAATACACAACAAAAATCAAGCAAACGTTTAAATTGCAATTTTATCATTGACTATTAAATTTACATCACGATAATACGCGCCGTTTGCCTGAAATCAGGTGCTATAATTTAATGTTTCAATGTGCGGAGGTAATAATGGCTGGAGACAATAATTGCAGTCTTGGACCAGTTCCCAACACGGCCAGAAAAGGCGTGGCATCACTTACAATGGTGATGTTAGGACTCACTTTTTTCTCCGCAAGTATGTGGACTGGGGGTTCTCTCGGTACTGGGCTCTCCTTTAATGATTTTTTCCTCGCTGTTCTCATCGGTAACCTAATCCTCGGTATTTACACTTCTTTCCTCGGTTACATCGGCGCTTCTACTGGTCTCTCTACTCACCTTCTTGCTCGTTTCTCTTTTGGTTCTAAAGGCTCTTGGCTTCCTTCCGCTCTTCTTGGTGGTACTCAAGTCGGGTGGTTTGGAGTTGGTGTCGCGATGTTTGCGATTCCGGTGCATAAAGCAACGGGCATCGATACCAACACGTTGATCCTTGTATCCGGTTTGCTCATGACCGCGACCGTTTACTTTGGCATCTCCGCACTGATGGTGTTGTCAGCAATTGCCGTTCCTGCCATTGCGCTACTTGGCGGCTACTCTGTCATCGAGGCAGTAAATAGCGTTGGTGGTATTGGCGAACTACAACAAGTTCAACCAACCGAGCCACTCGATTTTTCAATAGCTCTCGCGATGGTTGTCGGCTCTTTTGTCAGTGCTGGTACATTAACGGCGGATTTCGTACGCTTTGGTAAAAAGCCGCGCAGCGCCGTGATGATCACCATGGTGGCATTTTTCATCGGTAACTCGTTAATGTTTATCTTTGGCGCGGCAGGTGCGTCGGTGACGGGTCAATCAGACATTTCTGAAGTGATGATCGCGCAAGGTCTTCTTATTCCAGCTATCATCGTTCTTGGCTTGAACATCTGGACGACCAACGACAACGCGCTCTACGCATCGGGTCTTGGATTTTCCAACATCACAGGCTTACCAAGTAAATACATCTCAATGGCGAACGGTCTTGTTGGCACACTTTGCGCTCTCTGGCTCTACAATAACTTTGTTGGCTGGCTGACCTTCTTATCTTTGGCAATTCCACCGATTGGCGGTGTGATCATCGCTGACTTCTTCACGAACCGTAAACGCTACGCAAACTTTGAAGCCGCCCAATTCCAAAACGTTAACTGGGCTGGCATTATCGCTGTCGTGATTGGCGTTGGTGCGGGACACTTCCTGCCTGGCGTAGTGCCGATTAACGCTGTACTTGGCGGCGCAATTAGCTTCCTGATTCTTAATCCTATTCTCAACAAAAAAGCACTGGCTACACAGCCAGCGTAAGGAACCATCATGACAACACTACTGATCAAAAACGTAACGCTAAAAGGACAAGAAGGTCTGCAGCAAATTTTGATTGAAGATGGTCAATTCAAGCGCATTGAAAGCAACGATGTGGAGCTTAGTCATAACGGTGACATCATCGATGCTGAAGGCGGTATGGCGGTTGCGCCTTTCTGCGAGCCACACATTCACTTAGATACAACTCAAACCGCAGGTGAGCCAAGCTGGAACATCTCTGGCACATTGTTTGAGGGTATTGAACGTTGGGCTGAGCGCAAAGAAATGCTGTCGATTGAAGACGTGAAAGCGCGCGCAAAACAAACCTTAAAATGGCAGATAGCAAACGGCGTACAACACGTTCGTACCCACGTCGATGTTTCAGACCCTACCCTAATTGCCCTAAAAGCGATGGTAGAAGTGCGTGAAGAGATGAAAGAATGGGTAGATATCCAAATCGTCGCCTTCCCGCAGGAAGGAATTCTCTCTTACCCAAATGGCAAAGAGCTGCTAGAAGAAGCCGTCAAATTAGGTGCGGACGTGATTGGCGCGATTCCACACTTTGAATTCACACGCGAATATGGCATTGAATCGCTGCACTACGTATTCGAGTTAGCGCAAAAATACGACCGCCTGATCGACGTGCATTGTGATGAAATCGATGACGAACAATCTCGCTTCGTTGAAACACTGGCAGCATTAGCGCACAAGTTTGATATGGGGAATAAAGTCACGGCCAGTCACACCACAGCGATGGGTTCCTACAACGGTGCATACGCATCTCGCCTGTTCCGTTTATTACGCATGTCCGGTATCAACTTCGTGGCAAATCCATTGGTGAACATTCACTTACAAGGCCGTTTTGATGATTACCCAAAACGTCGCGGCGTAACACGAGTGAAAGAGATGCTGAATGCCAACATCAACGTCTGCTTTGGACACGATGATGTATTTGACCCTTGGTACCCACTAGGCACTGCAAACATGCTGCAAGTGCTGCATATGGGTCTGCACGTGTGTCAGGTGATGGGTTACGACCAAATCAACAACTCACTGGATCTGATCAGCACCAATTCAGCACGTACACTGAACATTCAAGACAAGCACGGCATTGAAGAAGGCAAACCAGGTAGTTTACTGATTCTTCCCGCAGAAAATGGTTTTGACGCAGTACGTCGCCAAGTGCCGGTTCGCTACTCTGTTCGTCACGGTAAAGTGATCGCAGAAACACAGCCTGCGACAACTCATATTCATCTTGAACAAGCAGAGCAAGTAACGTTCAAACGCTAAAAAGATCGGCGAAAAGAAAAAGGCCTGACGACATCGTCAGGCCTTTTTTCTACTGGTAAACATCACTGCTCGCTCTGTCTATTCTTGTCTCATAAACCACTGAACACATTGAAAGGCCATATAAAACGGCTCAGTACCAAACGTTGCACAAGGTTCTGGTGGCTGAATCTCAATTACACCATCGCACTTGGAAATTATTCTAAGCGTTGGGCATACTTCTGACTTCATTTTAGTTGTAGATATGAACCATGACGTCATTAAGCCAGATAGAACCGCAATTTTTGGAATTTATGCAGCAAGAGATGCAAGTAGATGCAGCTCATGATCTTAAACACGTAAAACGCGTGGTCAAAACAGCGAAACAGCTCTGCAAAGAAGAAAATGCAGACATCGCGATTGTATTACCGGCTGCCTATTTGCATGATTGCTTTACTTACCCGAAAGATCACCCAAATCGCAAAGAGAGCTCAATCATCGCAGCCAAAAAAGCGGTCGCATTTTTAGAGAGTATCGATTATCCGCAGCAATATCATGATGCCATTGCTCATGCGATAGAGGCACACAGCTTTAGCGCAAACATCAGGCCAAATACGTTGGAAGCCAAAATCGTCCAAGATGCCGACCGTCTGGACGCTTTAGGCGCAATTGGCGTGACGCGATGCATTCAAGTCAGCACTCAATTTAACGCGCAACTTTACAACGACAGCGATATATTTGCCGAAGAACGTGAACTTAACGATAAACAATTCACTCTGGATCACTTTCAAACCAAGTTATTCAAAATCGCTGAAACCATGAACACGGAGTCAGCGAGACGCGAAGCGCAAAAACGCAAAACCTTTATGAAAACGTACCTAGAGCAGTTACACGACGAGGTAACAGCGTAAATGTCAGAAAGCTATACGTTAATTAAAGAGCTTAAACGCCAACTAAAGTTAGCTGGGCTGCATTATGCGGATGTTGCACAACACCTTAATTTAAGTGAAGGAAGCGTCAAACGTTTACTCGCTGAAGGTCAGCACATTAGCCTTGAGCGCTTAGAACGCATTTGCCAATTGATTGGTTTAGAAATGGCGGAACTATTTAAGCTCGCGGCTGCGCACAATAAAGGTCTAGAGTCGCTAACGTTAGAGCAAGAAAAGCAGCTGGTTGACGATAAAGCCCTGCTGCTCGTGGCGATCTGTGTTGTAAATGGCTATCAGTTTGAACAAATCGTTCAGCAATATACCTTCAATGAGTTGGAACTGGTGCAAAAGCTTGCTCATTTGGATCGGCTGAACATCATCGACTTGCAGCCAAATAACAAAATTCGTTTGCGTATATCTCCGACATTTAAGTGGCAGATGGGCGGCCCTATTCAACGGTTCTTCCAACAGCAAGTTCAAGACGCCTTTTTCCAAAGCTACTTTTCTGGTGAAGATGAAAAGTTCTCCATGGCAACAGGATTGATGAGTGTACCAACCAACAAGAAGCTACAACAGAAACTGCAAAAGGTCATCGATGAGTTTTATCAGGCTTGCCAAAGTGATAGCTCTCTCGATATGGACGAAAAACACGGCACCTCTCTGATTATTGCGATGCGTCGCTGGACGTTCCCTTTATTTGAACCATGGGAAAGAAAACTCACCAATAAGTCTCGCAATTAGTAACTCAATAAACAAATGGAAATAAAAGTAACGAATTTCGTTACTTTTGGTGGCATACAACGTCACTAGAAAGAGAAAGCTGGTTTAATCGTTCATTGAGCATAAAGTGCTCCCATCTCATTCGACTTTGTTTAATCGGGGCCCGTATGTTTTTCTCAAAACGCTTTTTTCCTTACTTTGTGACGCAATGCCTTGGCGCACTCAATGACAACATCTACAAAAACGTTCTGTTATTGATGGTGACATACAGCCAAATTGATAACCTACCAATATCTGTCAATCTATTCGTTAATTTGGCGGCAGGCTTATTCATCCTACCTTTCTTTCTATTCTCAGCGCATGCTGGTGCCGTCGCTGACAGCATGGACAAAGCCAAATTAATCCGACGTCTAAAGCTCATCGAACTAGCTATCATGTCATGCGCAGCAACCGCTATTGCCACCCAAAGTGCCATGCTGATGCTGGTTCTGCTGTTTATGACAGGCACTCAATCGGCCTATTTTGGTCCCGTGAAATACGCCTTGCTACCACAAGCGCTCAAACCAAATGAGCTTGTTAAAGGAAATGCTTGGGTTGAAATGGGCACGTTTCTTTCGATTCTTATAGGTACGCTTAGCGCAGGCCTGCTGCTAGCCATTCCTAATGGTACCTTGATTGCTTCTTGTACCGTGATTGCCTTGTCTTTGCTTGGGTTCATGAGCAGCGTGAATATTCCAGCGATGCCTAGCCAATCAAATGACAAAGCGAAATTTGAACCGATTTCTGGTTTAAAGAACACGTTAAAAGTGGCAAAAAAGCAGAGAGGCATCTGGATGTCTATTCTTGCCATCAGTTGGTTCTGGTTCATGGGTGCGACTTACCTAACTCAATTCCCTAACTTCGCACGCGAACATTTGTTCGCAGATAGCACTGTCGTTTCTTTACTGTTGGCATTGTTTTCCATTGGTATCGCGACAGGCTCTTGGTTGTGTGAAAAGCTCTCTTTCAACCACGTTGAGCTTGGTATTTTGCCATTCGGTATACTTGGTCTGACAGTCTTTGGCGTCGACTTGCTATGGGCAGTCCCAAGTTATCCATCACTTCCGGTGCACTTTTATGATGTTCAAAGCTTCGTTGCTGAATCAAAACATCTACGCGTCATGATTGACCTGTTCCTTGTTGGTGTAAGCGGCGGTGTCTTTATTGTTCCTCTTTATGCGTTCATCCAATCGCGTTCAAACAAAGGGGAGTGTGCACGTGCCATTGCTGCTAACAACATCATGAATGCGTTGTTTATGGTGGTGTCTGCTTTGGTTTCGATCGTTGTACTCAGCGTACTAGAGCTTTCTATTGTGGAACTGTTTGTCATGATGGCAATAGGTAACTTCTTCGTGGCAATCTATGTCTATCGTCAAGTACCGGAATTCACACAACGCTTTATCAGTTATTTACTCAGCCATTGTATGTATCGTGTGTCCGTAAAGGGGCGCCAACATATTCCTGAACAAGGTGCTGCGTTAATCGTGGCTAACCATGTTAGCTATGTCGATGCATTGATTTTGATGGGAACCTCTACTCGCCCGGTTCGTTTTGTGATGGACAAATCCATCAGCGAGCTACCTGTTCTTAAATATGTATTCCGTCATGCCGGTGTTATCCCGATCTGTTCTCCACGTAAGTGTGCCGACACTTACCGACGAGCATTTGAACAGATTGAACAAGCACTTAACGACGGTGAGGTTGTCTGTATCTTCCCTGAGGGTCGTTTAACGTCTAACGGTCAATTGGGTGAGTTTCGCCCTGGTGTAGAGAAAATCCTTGAACGTAACCCTGTTCCTGTCATCCCTATGGCGTTAAAAGGGCTTTGGGGTTCTTTTTTCAGCCACAAAGGCGGACATGCTCTCACAAAACGACCGACTCGTTTTTGGTCAAAAGTGGATGTTGTTATCGGTGAAGTGTTAAGTCCTGCGTCTTTAAATCGTCATCAATTGCAACAACAAGTACAGGATTTACTGGGCTGAGTCGCTTGCTACAGCAGTCAAACTTTGCAGCAAAACGTAAATATGCACCACAAAGCACAAGTAGTTCTTTGTTAATTAGAGTAGGATATCTACGACGTCATAAATCTAGGAGGTATTATGAAAATCATCATCTTACATGGTCTTTATATGCATGGGCTGGTCATGCAGCCTCTTAGCCAAAAGCTGAGAAAACTCGGATACGAAACGCAAGTACTCAGCTATAACACTGTTGCTATCGATGAGTCTTCACTGTTTGATTCTATTGATCATTCGCTGAATCCACTGACCACAAACGTCCTCGTGGGACACAGCTTGGGAGGCTTGATGATTAAGCGCTATCTCGCCAACAGAAAACCGAGCACTAACTTAATCTCTCATATTGTCGCTATCGGTTCGCCTCTTAAAGGCGCGTCCATTGTAGGTCGAATTCAAGATCTCGGATTGGGTGCAATTTTAGGCAATTCGCCACACCACGGATTAAACAAACATGATGACGCTTGGGATTTCCCTCAAAAACTCGGTAGTATCGCAGGAACGATGCCGATTGGCGCTCGCCCATTGTTGATCCGTAATGACAACACCATGTCGGACGGTACCGTTACCGTAGAAGAGACAAGACTGGACGGTATGCAAGATCATATCGAAGTGAAGCAAACGCATACGAGCCTGATTTACAACACCTTCGTGCCGCAGCAAATTGATCACTTTATTCGCACAGATTATTTCCGTCGATAGCACACTTTTCCATCATACAGATGGAATCGACTTTCCAAGCTATTCAGTTCGCAGTACTATCCTAGCTCCACTTCTTCACAACTTGGATGAAGTGGTACATTTTTAATTGTTCTCAGGGCGGGGCGAAATTCCCCACCGGCGGTATACTTTTCAAGTGAGCCCGCGAGCGCTCGATTCGTCGAGGTCAGCAGATCTGGTGAGATGCCAGAGCCGACGGTTATAGTCCGGATGAAAGAGAATAAGAATACACCAGCATAGCGAGTCAGATCGCTAAGAATGCTGGTGCACTTCTTTTTGATCGTATTTTACGGCGATCTCTCATACCGCCCTGATTCTGGTGAAATTTAGGAGTTAACCATGAATCAGTCATCACTACTTGCCGAATTCGGCGACCCAATTACTCGCGTTGAAAACGCACTTATCGCTTTAAAAGAAGGCCGTGGCGTACTGCTTCTTGATGATGAAGATCGCGAAAACGAAGGCGATATCATTTATTCAGTCGAGCACCTCACTAACGAGCAAATGGCATTGATGATCCGCGAATGTAGCGGCATCGTTTGTTTGTGCTTAACAGATGCTCAAGCAGACAAACTGGAACTGCCTCCAATGGTGGTAAACAACAACAGCGCAAACCAAACCGCATTTACGGTTTCTATTGAAGCGAAAGTTGGTGTAACAACGGGTGTTTCAGCAGCAGACCGCGTAACGACCATTAAAACGGCGGCAAACCCGCACGCAAAACCGGAAGATCTTGCTCGCCCGGGTCACGTATTCCCTCTGCGCGCACGTCCAGGTGGTGTAATGACTCGCCGTGGTCACACAGAAGGTACGATTGATCTGATGCAAATGGCAGGGCTTCAACCCGCTGGCGTACTGTGTGAAGTGACCAATCCAGATGGCACGATGGCAAAGGCACCGGAGATCGTAGCATTCGGTCGCCTGCACAACATGCCGGTACTGACGATTGAAGATATGGTAATGTACCTGAACCAGTTCGAGTTGAAACTGGCATAGTCAGATCTCAGCTCTTGAAAAAGCCGCGCATTTGTGCGGCTTTTTTGATCGATCCTCTTTGCACTTAAGTAGTTATACTTATTGAAAACAAGGGGAACAACACCATGAAAGGATTACTGAACTTCGCCGCTCTCGTTAGCTTTCTCTCCATGAATTCGCTTGCTCTTGCATCTGAGTGCCCTGATATTCTTCAAGGTAAGCAAAGGTTGTTAAACTCAACGGAAGAAGTCGATCTATGCGAAAGCTTTAAGGGAAAGACACTACTAATCGTCAATACAGCAAGCCAGTGCGGCTTCACTCCTCAGTTCGAACAGTTAGAAACCCTCTATCAAACTTACAAAGACCAAAACTTCACCGTTATCGGTTTCCCGAGCAATGACTTTCGACAAGATAGAGGAAGCGAAACAAACACAGCGAAAGTCTGTTATCTCGATTACGGGGTAACCTTTCCAATGATGGCTCGCTCTTCAGTATTAGGTGTAGATGCGAACCCAGTCTTCAACCAGATTACTAACCAAGCAGGCATAAAACCAAAATGGAACTTCTACAAGTTTCTAATTAGCTCTGAAGGTAAAGTTATTGCTACTTTTCCAAGCTCCACATCACCGACAAGTACTACGCTTACCAATATGATAGAGCAACAATTATAAGGTGACGACCATGACAACACGCTCAACCATGCTACAACTCGGTTACTTAGGCCTGGTTCCATTTGTGTTTAGTTTAGGGCTGATTTTCACTGACATCTCACTCTTCAATTTAAGTGGTCAGCAATTTTTCATCGCATATAGCGCCGTTATATTAAGTTTTTTATCCGGCATCCTTTGGGGTAATGGCATTGAGCATTACTACCATCGCCTTAGCCGAAATATATTAATTCTCAGCAACCTTTTTGTCTTACTGGCTTGGGGCGCATTACTGCAGGGCCACAAACATTACGCAGTCGCAACCCTACTCTTAGCAATTGGGTACCTTGCTGTTTGGTATGCAGAAAAGCTCGTGAGGAAAGTCGAACAAGACGCCGAGCCCAAGGGATATCAAGGAATGAGGAGCAAACTGACCTTCGGCGTAATCGTAATGCACGGATTGGCTTTAGTTTCATAACCTGGTCTGTCCAGTACTAAGATCACAAAAAAAACGTCTTTTTATAAAACAGTGTTCATTTCGTGAATGCACACATATTTTGAACACCGTTTTGTTTCATTTATGAACCAATCCACATATAAGTAATTTAAAGCATTCACAAAGGATATGAATATGTTTTTTCGCAAACTTTTGTTTAGCACTGCGATGATCAATGCAACGACAGGTTGCGTGTCTTACCAGGCACAACAAGCCGCCGCTCAAACAGTAAATAATACAGGTGCCGTGCTTACCAATGTGATTAAAACCACGATTGCTCAGCCATGTAATGTTGCAATCACTGCTGCTAGCTTGTTTTATCCGCATGCCATATTTATGACTAGTGTTCCGACTCAAGCATGTACAAGCGTTCTTAGATAATACGAGTGTGATAAGCATAAAAAATGGCGACTCTACCGTCGCCATTTTTAAGCATCAATGCTATTTACAGTTACAGCGTCAATAAGTAATTAACTAATTGATTGTACTCGTCGTAAGTACGAATTTCGTTGGCCAAAACAATGTATTTATTGTTCACAACCACACCCGGAACCCCTCTTAACGTGCTGGCAGAGAATTGCTTATCAAAACCTTTCTGCATTGAGTTTACGGCGAAACTGTTGTAAGCCGCATCAAACTTCTTACCTTCTACGCCATTATCAACGAAGAGTTGTTTCAGCTCAGCTTCGTCTTTTGGCGCTTGTCGCTTTTGATGAATTTGGGCAAACATGGCAGGAATCATTGTATCTTCAACTCCTAGCGACACCATCGTCGCGTAGGACTTGGCCATCGGAATCGCCATATCTCCGCCCATGAACCCCACATGCACCTTTTCAAACTTTGCCTCTTTTGGCAGAGCAGGTTTTAAACGCTCAATAAGCGACTCAAACTTGTAGCAATGTGGGCAATAAAAAGAAAAGAATTCCGTCACAACAGGTTTCGATGCTTTCTTAACATCCAGAACTTTGTAGTGCTTCCCTTCTTCAAATTGCGCTGCATGAGCGGTAAAAGTCAGTAAAAGTGCACTACATAAGGCAAGTAGTTTTTTCATTGTTTATTTCCTTGTGGCATTCAAATGCCAAATCATTTCATTTGGTAAAAAGGGGTAAACCCCAAGTAATTTGAGATGAGGAATTAAACAATCGGAGGACGATAAAGCTTGGTGCTCACAGTCACTACTTTTTCGACTAGAGGCCTATCAATCAATGCAAGGCTATAAGGAAGAAGCAGTAAGTCGTTTTGAGATAAGTTGGCGGGAATTTTGACCATGCAGGAAGAGCTACAACTCGTGTGAGATTGTTGTGCCTTATTGATGGCTGACTCATCGTGATGTGATTCTACGCAGTCGTCATTGACGCCAAGTTGTTTGTGCAGAGCAGCCTGTTGAACAATAAGATCGCGTACTTCAATTGTTTTCATCGGAGCGGAAGCCTGCGCCACAGGAGCGACACTACTCAAAAGCATAGCAACTAAGCAAACTATCGCAGTGAACAATGTACGGTTAAACTTCAACATAGCTACATCAAGGAAAATGGTGATTTAAGATAATACATGATAACGGTTTGACTTCAAGATACGGACTCTCGGCTCGCTAACAAACTCTGTTCTTTGACTATTTTAGGCTAGTGAATTTTCTCTCTAACGCTCCCTCAGTACACGAAACCAGCACAACGAGCTATTCACCGTTCGGATACTCCCCTCATCAGATACCAGCAACAATTCGATAAAACTTGAAATCATTATGAAACACGAGTAATAGTTAGAACAGTTTTTGTACGAACAAGGAAAGATCAATGCTTAAAAAGAGATTCTTTAAGACAAAAGATGAAGTCGAAGTCACGTTCGAGCTAGATAAAGATCAGTGGGACTCTGTCCAAATTGCTGGAGACTTCAACAACTGGCAGCCAGAACCGATGAAATTAGTGAAGAAAAGTCGTCAGTTTAAATTTAAAACCCGCTTACCTAAAGCGCAGAACGTTCAGTTCCGTTACTTGCTCGATGACGCGAAGTGGGAAAATGACCCACAAGCTGATGCTTACGTTCCAAATGCATTTGGCAGCGACAACAGCGTCGTGTGTACCACCGAATAAGCGGTAATTTCGCTTTAAGATTCCATACCTAGGCGCAAACGTTGCGCCTTTTTGCATCTCTCTAAATGTGATAGGTGATTAGATTTAAATCATTAATTGGCAATTTTATCCAATTAACTCATCCGATAACCTTATTCTGAGAAAGCTTTATTTGAAATAATTCGTAAATTTGTTTAAGTTCCATTGATATTAAATATTGTATACATCACTTAAATGAACGCACAACAAATCAAACCATCTCTAATCATTGTGGAAGACGATCCCAAATTACAAACTATGTTGGGTGAGTATTTTGTTGAACAAGGTTTTCAGGTCAAATGTATCGACAATGGGACGGACGCACCTAATGCGATTATTGACACACAACCAGACGTGGTGCTGTTAGATTTGATGCTACCCGGGCAAGATGGTCTGAGTGTATGTCGTCAAATCCGAGAATGCTACAAAGGCAAAGTGTTGATGCTGACAGCAAGTGATGATGACTTCGATCATGTCGCCGCATTAGAAATAGGCGCAGATGACTTTGTTACTAAACCCATCAAACCTCGCGTATTGCTAGCTCGTATTCGCATGCTATTAAGAAGAAAAGAGGCGGCGCCTACCGAGTCCGAAAACGACCTACAAATTGGTGTTCTGTGTTTAAACCGGTTGCGTAAATCGTGCGTAATGAACCAAGAAGAAATTGCGCTGACAGACGGCGAGTTCGATTTGTTGTGGGTTCTTGCTACGCATGCTGAAAAAACACTATCACGTGAGTGGCTGACCAAAACACTACGTGGTATTGAATACGATGGAACAGACCGCACCATTGATAATCGCATAGTGACACTGAGAAAGAAGCTAGGCGATGCTTCTTGCTCACCACAAAAAATCATTACCGTTCGCGGCAAAGGCTACCTATTTATGCCTGATGCATGGAATGAATAATGAGACGGATTTATCTGGAAAGCTTTGTTGGCCTTATCATTCTGTTTATGGCTAGCTTGTGGGGATACGAGTTCTTAGTTTATGAGATCAACACAGATTATGACTACCTATTACAAGAGCATGAGGGTCAAGCTTTTCACGATCTGATCTACCCTATCTATAAAGAACACGGATTAGAATATACTCAACAACAGTTGGAACAATTTGCCACATCAAGCCATCGTTTGTTGGTGCCTCATACGCTTGAAGAGCTTCCAACAGACATCAAAAAGGCGTTTGAAAGTGATACCTCCGTTAACGTCGCTTACGATGAAGAAAGGGATATCTGGTTCCGCCTAGATGCGAGCACGCCTATCTTTAAAATGAGCGATAATCCGAATAGTCCTGTGGTTAAAGCTGCCAACTTTGATGACAATATCGTTTGGTTGTTCTTTTTAGCTGGATTTGCTCTGTATTGCATATTGTTGATCTGGTTCTTAAGCCGTCGGATTCGAGAGCTAGAGAGAGTGACCGTTGAGTTTGCCTCAGGTAACTTCAAGGCTCGAGCTAGTACCTCAAGCGCTAAGTCTGTTGGGACGTTAAACAAAAGCTTTAACACGATGGCCGATAAAGTATCTCGCTTGATCACTAGCAATAAAATGCTAACTAACGCCGTTGCACATGAATTGCGTACCCCAATCTTCCGCTTACAATGGCAAGCAGATTTGTTATCGGATTCAACCTTAACTGAACAACAGAAAAAGTATGTTTACAGTATCGTCGAAGACATTGACGAGATGGAAGAAATGGTTGAAGAATTGCTTTACTACGCAAAGATGGAGCGTCCTGACACAGCATTACAAACTCAAGAAGAAGTCGTCCTATTCAACTTAGTCAAAGAGTTACGACAGAGATGGCAAAAAGAGACTACGCTCGCTATCTCGCTTCAAGAAGTAAACTCAGAAAACGTTCTCGCGTTTGCTGACCCAAAATTGTTAAAGCGAGCCTTAGATAACTTGCTGCGCAATGCAATGCGGTACGCGGATAAGCAGATTTTAGTAGAGATAAAACACGATCAGCACCGCTGCTTCATCAATGTTCATGATGATGGCATAGGTATTGAAGAAAAGCATTGGCCTCATCTATTCGAACCATTTTACAGTGCGGATGAATCTCGCAACAAAAAGACGAGCGGGTTTGGGCTCGGCTTGGCGATTGTCAGACAGATAATGGAGCTTCAACGTGGAGAAGTTTCGATTTGCCATAGCCCACTTGGAGGAGCTTGTTTCACACTTAGCCTCAAAAAATCAGACAGTTAACTTAACCTTCCTACCCCGTTTACAGAAGACGACACTTCAATACACTCAAGCGACAGAGCCCAACAATAAAACAGTGTACATTTAATCCATAAGATTCACACACTAAATGGATAGTACTCATGTATAAATCTTTTATCCTGATTATGGCGCTTACTTCTACGCTTACAGCTTGCGCCTACAACCAAAAACCTGTCGTCGACATGACCAATGTTGACCCTAGTACATATGAACAAGACTTTCTTTACTGCCAAGGCTATGCAGAAAATGTCGACAAATCAGAGGCAGCGAAATCTGAAGCCACTAATGGGGCAGTTACAGGCGCATTGATCGGCGCAGCTGCTGGTGCGCTAGAAGACGGATTAGGTGGAGCGGCTGTCGGTGCTGCTGCCGGCGGTGCTGTAGGAGCTGGAGCTGGTGCTTTGAGTGGAACAAATGATTCAACCAAAACTCAATCTCTCGTATTGCGTAAATGCCTCCAGCACAAAGGCTATACCGTCTACGATCTTGATTAAATAAGCACTTTTCTTAAATTATCGCGCGATGGATTCTATTCACAAATGTTTCACGCTGTAACGATTAATCTCGTTACCTCTCTGGGATATGTGTTCCATCCCAATGCTTAAATAGTAAGGTCATATTTTGAAGCCAGGTAAAACAGGTATACGCCGTGTCATGGATGCGACCGGCTATTCATTTCAAGGATTGAAAGCCGCATGGACACACGAAGCCGCTTTTAGACAAGAATTGATTCTCGCCTTGGTGCTTTCCGTCTGTGCTTTTTTCCTTCCTGTCACCACATACGAAAGAGTGCTGATGATCAGTAGCCTGTTCTTGGTATTGATCGTCGAACTCATTAATTCCGCCGTAGAAGCGGTTGTCGACCGTGTTAGCGATGACTGGCACGAGCTCAGTGGTAGAGCCAAAGATATTGGCTCAGCAGCAGTATTTGTTGCGTTAACTCTTGCCCTTTTTATTTGGGCTTCGTTCTTGCTCTAATTTTTATTCAAGACACTCATTATGAAGACACATGATTTACAACAGAGAGGTATCTCTTACGTTACCTTTACTTTCTTGTTGGCGCTGTATTTCGCTCTCGTCGTAAATATCCCTATTTATAAAGAACTGATCGGCATCTTTACACACTTAGATAATGTCAAGATTGGATTCATTATCACAATACCAATTTTCTTTCTTGCCGCGCTCAATTTCCTTTTTAATTTATTTAGTTGGCCTTGGATCGGCAAGCCGTTCTTTATAATTTTAATCATTGTTTCAAGTATGGTGAGCTACGCAAGCTATAACTATGGCACACTTTTCGATTCTGGAATGATTGCCAATATTGTTGAAACCGATTCGAGCGAGGCGAGTTCTTACCTGAGTGCTCACTCTGTAATTTGGACGCTGATTATGGGAGTTATCCCAGCGATAATTGTCTTTAAGGTCAAGCTGCAATCTCAACGCCACCAATTACTGTACTTCTCTGTTACCAAATTAGTATCGATGCTGTCGTCGCTAGCTGTCATCGCCGTCATTGCCAGCGTGTACTATCAAGACTACGCATCTGTAGGGCGCAACAATAGCCACCTGAAAAAAATCATCATACCCACCCAGTTCGTTTATAGCGCGACCGGGTATGTGAAGGAAAAATATTTCACCACGCCAGAGCCATATCGAGAAATCGGCACAGATGCAAAGCAGTCAAATAGCGCCGTACAGCAAGCACAGAGCAAACCAACACTACTGGTTTTTGTCGTAGGAGAAACCGCTAGAACGCAGAACTACCAACTCAATGGCTATACACGAGAGACAAACCCTTATACTAGTAAATTGGATGTTATCTCATTTCAAGACGTCGCATCTTGTGGCACCGCGACTGCTGTATCTGTGCCTTGTATGTTTTCACAGCTCACGCGAAACGAGTTTGAACGCACCACAGCGGATAACCAGGACAATGCTCTCGATATAATGCTGCGCGCTGGGGTTGACCTCATTTGGAAAGAAAATGACGGTGGGGATAAAGAAGTAGCCCACAAGATCAAGAAGATTGAAGTGGATCGAAAGCAAGTAAGCCCTATGTGTAATGGCCAAACTTGTTACGACATGGCGCTATTAGATCATTTTGATCAGGAAGTCGCGGATATGCACGGTAACCGAGTGGTCGCCATGCACCTTATAGGAAGCCACGGTCCGACCTACTTTCAGCGTTACCCAAGAGACAACGCCTTCTTTAAACCAGACTGTCCACGTGCAGATATCGAAAACTGTAGCATCGAACAAATAGTGAACACATATGACAATACAATACGCTACACCGATCTTGTATTGGCAGAAACCATCAAAAAACTTAAAGCGTTAGAGTCTGAGTATAATACCGCGCTAATTTACATATCGGATCACGGTGAGTCACTAGGCGAAAACGGATTGTTCTTACATGGTATGCCTTATGGCCTTGCACCAGATTTCCAAAAACGTGTTCCTTTGATTATGTGGCTGTCTTCGGGCTTTAAACAAGCGAAGCAGATCAATACCGACTGTTTGTATAAACAAGCACAGAATGCAGGCCAATACTCACATGATAACGTGTTCCACTCTTTATTAGGCATTATGGATGTACAAACTCAAGCCTACGATAGCAAGTTAGATATATTCAAAGCCTGCCGAGCCGTTTCCTAAATCATTCAATAAAGCCTGGCTCAAAGTGTGAATCAGGCTTTTTCTAACAAGGTATTTAAACTCATCGCCGCGCCAAGCGTTATACTGACAGTCCGCGATCCATACATCGAGATAAGGACTAGGATGAAAATTGGTATTATTGGTCTAGGGGATATCGCTCAGAAAGCATACCTTCCTGTTATCACTCAGCTTCCAAATATCGAACTTGTATTTTGTACCCGCAACCCAAACACACTTGAGAGCCTGGCTAAGCAGTATCGAATCTCAGAGATCTGCCAAGACTACCAGCAACTTCTGCACTTTGGCGTCGATGCCGTCATGATTCATGCGGCAACAAGCGTACACCCTCAAATAGCGGCATTTTTTCTGCAGCATGGAATTCCAACCTTTGTCGACAAACCATTAGCGAATAGTGCTGATGACGTAGAAAAGCTGTACGACATTGCCGAAAAAGAGAGACAGCCACTCTATGTGGGCTTTAACCGTCGTCACATTCCACTTTACAACCAACATATGCCACAAGTGCAGCAAGGCAACATATCTAACTTAAAGTCGCTACGCTGGGAAAAGAACCGTCATCAACTACCGGGGGATGTTCGTACCTTTATATTTGATGATTTTATTCACCCATTAGACAGCGTTAACGTCACAGCCAAAGCCGATCTAAAAGATGCTTATGTAACTCATCAACTTGAAGGTGGTCAGTTGGCGCGCTTAGATATTCAGTGGCAACATGGAGATACTTTGCTCCACGCCTCGATGAATCGCCACTTCGGTATCACTACAGAGCGCGTTCAAGCTTGTTATGCAAACAAGGCAGTTGAGTTCGACTCCTTCGTTGAAGGCAAACTATGGCAAGCTAACCAAGAGCAAAAAATCAATTTGAAAGACTGGACGCCAATGCTGACGAGTAAAGGTTTCCATTCGATGTTGCTCGATTGGTTTGGCGTCGTTGAGTCTGGAAATATTGCTGATGAAGTAGTAACACGCAACATTGCCAGCCATCGATTGGCAGAGCAAATTTGTCAATATCTCGAGAAAGTTGTCTCTAGATAATGCGATTCTTGGCTATATGCTTGATTGAGTATTACGCTCTATACTAAAAAGACTTGCCTTAGGGAAGGCATTCATTCTCTGTTAAGACTACGGCGATTATTCTATCAATCAGGTGAATGAGGGCACGGAAGCACACATCGACAAAACAGACGGTTTAGATTTGTTTTACACTGCTCTCAGGTATCTGAATCATCACATTCAAGAATAAAGGAAATAGAATGAGAACACTTGGTAACATCATTTGGTTTGTATTTGGTGGCGTATTTATGGGGTTGCTATGGTGGTTTTTTGGTATTTTGGCCTTTATTAGCATCATCGGAATACCTTGGGGGCGTGCGTGTATCGTTATGGGTAATTTTTCCTTTTTCCCATTCGGTAAAGAGGCCATCTCACGCGATGAATTGACCAATGAAATGGACATTGGCACGAGTCCACTCGGCGTTATTGGTAACGTCCTTTGGTTTGTATTTGCAGGCCTTTGGTTAGCTATCGGTCACGTACTTTCTGCGGCAGCATGCTTTGTCACCATAATCGGCATTCCGTTTGCGCTCCAACACCTCAAGCTAGCGGTTATTTCACTCGCACCAATTGGTAAAACGGTTGTATCGTCAGAAGAAGCTGCAATGGCTCGATACAACATCAATCGTTAGCAAAAAGCTAATGCGCTTTCTATCCTCTGGGCAGTCATGCTCAGAGGGTAACGCCCGTCAAAAGTAAGCCTATAATCGCTATCGCATATTCAATAATGGCTGATTGTATATTCATACCGTCACCTTTACGTTGAAGTTTATCCTAGCTCAGCACTGCTTTACTTTTATAATTAATTAATACGCCCAATCGAGTTCAAGATGCTAGACTCATAGCGTCGTCACTGATTCAAACTCCAAGAACGACGTAACGAAAAAGCGAGCTATCCTATGCTCGAAATATGGATTCTTTCCCCCTCGAAGTAGAGTTCAACAACAAAAAGACGAACTATAATCATAGCCAAAATTAATGCTTTTCGACCTAAAATATCTCACATCAATCAAAGAAAGCTTCTAAGATTTTCTCTTTTTGAGTAAATATAGACAGTTACAGTAGCGAAATTCTTCTCGGTAAAACTCCCCACTCAATCTCATGATCAGTTTTTTTAAAAAACAACAAAAATTCGTTGTTATCTAGAGTAATTATTTTATTTGTCGCAGAGCAATTCCATCAATATCATTTGCGACATCGGAGTGCTAGAGCATTGAACTTTTTAGCATTTATCACAGGTATAGAACGTAAAAAACCTTTTATTACTTATTTTTCTTTTTACATATGTTCTAACTCAACGTCTATTCAGACAGGAATATACCGTGGATAAATATCAAGCAGCTTATGCTAAGCGTCTAGAGAAACTAAATGGGGATCCATCTCCTAAAACGATAGCCCGCCTTTCGGCTTGGGATGCGTTTTTTAACAAGGAGTACGAGCTCCAAGACTTGGAATACCAGCTATCGGACGCTGCGCACCAGCACTATGAACAGTCGCATGCGAAGAGCGACATTAGCTTCAAAGAATTCAAACGAGCGTTCTATAATGAATCCATCAAAATTTACAATTTAACTGATGGCGCTTCTATCCAGAAAGTATTCACCCCATTACTTTTGCTTACAACGCTCTGGATAGTGTTTGTATGCCTATTTAACAAGTGATCATCAAACTATTCCAACAACGATCAGTATGGGACTACAGGTATGGCTCTATGTAAGGGGGCTAATTCGCTCGGTCTCCTTCACTAAATTAGCGACTCAATTACCCGCAATTCCATAAGCTAAAAGTGACAAGGGCATCCGTTGATGCCCTTTTTATTCAAAGGAACGCAACCAATAGACCTTTGGCCCACTTGGGTATAAAACCATTATGCGTTAAGCTGCACGCTATTATCCGATTGATAAAGAGTGGAGCGAAGTGATGGAAAAAGTAGGCTCTCGAGCATTGATTGTCGAAGGTGGAGCCATGCGAGGCGTATTTTCATGCGGCATACTCGATCATTTTCTTGCTAGCGAGTTCTCTCCATTTGATAGCTTTTGGGGAGTGTCTGCGGGTGCTAGCAACTTGGCTGCCTACTTAGCTAAAATGCCCGGACGTAACTTAAAAATCTACCTCGATTACAGCTTAAGAAAAGAATTTATCTCTCCATCTCAACTTCTACGTGGTGGTGATATGATGAACTTAGACTGGATGTGGAATGTCACCCTCGAAGAACTTGGAATCGATAAATCTGCGCTCAAAGCTGATTCACGACCTTTCTTTTTAGGCGTGACGCGTCAAGACAATGGGCAAGCGGAGTACCACCTTCCTGATGTCGACGACTTGGCAGAAACAATGAAAGCCAGCAGCGCACTGCCTGTACTTTACCGAAATGGCGTATCACTGAACGGAATTCAATACGTTGATGGTGGCGTCTCAGACGCACTTCCTGTTGCAGAAGCAATAAAGCGAGGAGCCAAAAAGATTATGGTTTTACGCAGTCAGCCCGCAAGCTATCAAAAGCCAAGAGGAAAATTCAGCGCCCTAACTAGGAGGATGTTGAAAGAAACGCCCGGATTAATTGAACCTATGTTGACACGTGAAGTTCGCTACAATCAGACCTTAGCGCTGATCAACAACCCACCACCTGGTATCGAAATCATTCAAGTGTGTCCTCCTGAAACATTCAAGTTGAAACGGCTGAGTCGATCGCCAGCACCACTGCGTCATGCTTATGAGTTAGGAATTGAAGCAGGAAAGGAAGCCATCATACGCTGGAGTCAGAAGTAGAAAAAAGCCACGTGGATTAAACGTGGCTAACGCAAATTCGATGGCAGTGGATTATCGTATTTGCTTCTGGTCGAGCCCAATATTCAGGCTCAAAACTGTTTTAATTTGCTCGCTAACTGAGAAAGCGAGTAGGCTGTCAAAACTAGTAAGTTTCAAACAACCCAGAGTTGTAGTCTTGGATGGCTTGTTCTATCTCTTCCATGCTATTCATGACAAAAGGGCCATAATGCACCACGGGTTCATTAATTGGCTCACCTATAAAGATCAGTGCACCACTCTCTTTTTCGGCCTGCAATTCAACCCATTCACCTTTCGATAAAATGGCCATTTCGCCTTGATTGATCTCACGACCTTTTAATTGAATACGACCTTTATAGACATAGAGCATCATGTTGTTGTCTTGATCCGTGTTCAAATTCAAAGCTTGACCACCCATCGCTCTCCAATCGGCTACCGTGGCAGCAACACCTGTCTCTGTTAGCGGCCCCTGAATTCGTTCGTTGTTTATAGTCATATGACCCGCAATCAAACGTACAACCCCCGTATTCGGAGTATCAAACTCAGTGATCGTTTCAGGTTGAAAGTCATGATATTGAGCTGGCTGCATCTTATTTTTCGCAGGCTGGTTAATCCAAATTTGGAAACCATGCAGTTCGCCTTCCTTCATAATAGGCATTTCGCTATGGATGACGCCTCTTCCTGCCGCCATCCACTGTGCACCACCGGAACGAAGCTCACCAACATTATCCATATGATCACGATGCTGGAAATGACCTTTCAACATATAAGTAAGCGTCTCGATACCGCGGTGCGGATGCGGAGGGAAACCGCCGATATAATCAGCGCGGTCTTCTGATTTGAGTTCATCCATCATCAAAAATGGAGAAAAGCTAGCATTATTGAAACCCGCTACTCGGCGAATTTTCACTCCATCACCATCAGCAGTAGCTTGCGCAGGAATAAGCTGACGAATGTCTCTGAATGTACTCATACTAGTTCTCCTAGTTTATCTATGTGACCGCTTGCAAATCGCATGTTCAATCTATGGCTATCGATAAGGTTCTATTTTAGGTTGATGAGCTAAAATTATGAGCCATACTATTCGTTCTACTTATTCAACTTTTTCGAACAATACAATTTATCGAGTTAATAATGAGCACATTTAATTTATCTAAAATAAATGTAGCTATTTTCTAAACAAGGTGTATAGTGTGCCTTGGCTCTTAGAAGAGAGCTGTTAATGCAACATTTAGTTTAAGTTTCCTCTCAGTAAAATCTTGAATCCCCAATTCAGACACCTGCGTACAACTTCCTCTTGATTGAACATTCAATAGCTTAGAAAAGATCCACAAAACAAATCATAATTTTAATGTTTAATTCAAAGGTATTTTTATGTCTAAAGTAACTGGTTCAGTAAAATGGTTTAACGAAACTAAAGGCTTCGGTTTTCTATCTCAAGACAACGGCGGTCAAGATGTATTCGTACACTTTAACGCTATCGTTTCTGACGGTTTCAAAACACTGACTGAAGGTCAGAAAGTAAGCTTCAATGTAGAGCAAGGTAAAAAAGGTCCTCAAGCGACTGAAGTAACTCCTCTATAAGACTGCTTTTCTTGGTGTAGCATGCCCATGCTGCACCAAACCTCTCTCCTTCAAAAATATTCTTTCATCAATCACTCAGCCTAATTTTAGGCATTGCTTTGTGCTATCTAAAATAAACTGAATAGTACTGCTTAATTTATTATTTATAGGAAAAATCATGTCCTCAAAAAGAACTGGCCGTCAAAGGCATTGGTATCAATTACTTAACAAAGAGAAAATCACTAAAAAACAGGAGAATAAATGTTAGAAATTGAATTTAATTTAGAACAACCTCAAACCTCTTGGAACGCTAAAATACATCAATTAAATGGTGATATTTTACGAAGACACGTATTACCGAAACTTCTTTCTCATAGCTTCATGATCGATTTTGAATATTGTGAGAAAACGCAATCTGGAACTATTCTCTGTGATTCAGGTTCAAAGTTAGGAAGTTTTACTGTTAACTGATTCAGTTTTCATGCATTAATGGATAATGCAACTAATTTGGAAGGTATCCAATGGCTAGAAAAAGTAAGAAGCAGTCAGAAAAAGACAAAAAAGAGTCTGAACAAAACGCGGCGGCGGTAAAGCAGAAAACTCGACGCCGCATAGAAGACATTATGGAACAAAGAGAATTTGATAAGTTATTCGATCTATAAATGCTCTCTAGTGCTTTCTCTGCCTTTATCGTTGTGCAAGGTACCGCCACCTACCTTTGCTCAAACGAATCTCCACTCTTTTAGACTACTCTTCTAATTACACGTGCCTCTCACACACGCAAAAACAACTGGCTCCTCTATACTCAAGTGACTTGCAAATAGTCGTTTCGCTCACAGGGAAACCCGTGACTAATGACAGTTAGGTTATTTGCGTATAGCCAAAGCGATATTTTTGCGTATAATCCCTCTCGTTTGCTTCGTATAACCCCAATGATATGGTTTGGGGGTCTCTACCAGTTCCCGCAAAGTGCTGATTACGAAGAGTTGAGATCATCGTGGGTCTTACTCTTTGTGATAGCGTTCGATTTATTTCTATCTATACCTATTCTTAGAGTAACTGCATCCACAATACACATAAGGTGGAATATGAACGCATTTATTCAAGGTCTTCCAAAAGTAGAGCTGCACTTACATATCGAAGGTTCACTTGAGCCGGAACTCTTATTCAAATTAGCAAAACGAAACGGCATCGAGATCCCTTACTCTTCTCCGAGTGAACTACGCAGCGCATATCAGTTCACAGACTTACAATCATTTCTCGACCTCTATTACCAAGGAGCGGGAGTTCTGCGTACTGAGCAAGATTTTTACGATCTCACTTGGGAATACTTACTGCACTGTAAAGAAGACAACGTTATTCATACCGAAATCTTTTTTGACCCTCAAACACACACAGAACGCGGCATAGACTTTGACACTGTTATCAATGGAATCGCTCGTGCGCTAAAAGATGGTCACGAAAAACTTGGCATTACCTCGCAAATTATTGCGTGTTTTCTCCGTCACCTTTCAGAAGAGAGCGCCATAGAGACCCTACAGGCTATTCTGAAACACCGTGATAAGATCATTGGTGTTGGACTAGATTCTTCAGAACAAGGTCATCCGCCAGCTAAATTCAAGCGCGTATTTAAACAAGCAGTAGAAGAAGGCTTACTTACCGTTGCTCACGCAGGTGAAGAAGGCCCCGCACAAAATATTAGCGATGCAATTGAAATGCTTTACGTGAGCCGCGTGGATCACGGTGTTCGCTGTGTTGATGATGAAGCATTAGTTGAATACTTAATCGAAAGCCAAATGCCACTGACAGTGTGTCCGTTATCGAATCTTAAGCTATGTGTATTCGACGATATGAAAGATCACAATATTGTGGATTTGCTACGAAAAGGTGTCGCTGTAACGATTAACTCAGACGATCCTGTGTACTTTGGTGGCTACATGACGGATAACTTTCTGGCCGTCAACAACGCACATCCAATGAGTAAGAGTGAACTTGCCCAATTTACAATGAACGCGATTGATGCCAGCTTTATCGATAACGAGTTAAAGGCGAAATATCGTCACCTTGTTAGCCAATACGTAAACCAGCACGAAGCTTTGCAATAAAGGCATCAGTGCCACGCCTTAGGCCAAACGCGTAGGTATTAAAACCCTACAAAAACTCTGTGGTTAACCGCATTTATAAACGCTAGACTGAGAAAGCTAAACTAGCACACAAAAAGGAATAGAATCATGATTCAACAAGGCCAAGCTCTACCAGTTGCAACTCTAAGTGAGTTGACTGCCGATGGTATGGTGAACCACGACGTTACAGAGCTGTTTGCGAACAAGAAAGTCGTACTCTTTGCTGTACCTGGCGCATTCACCCCTACCTGTTCAGAAGCCCATCTACCAGGCTATGTGGTATTAGCTGATGAGCTAAAGGCAAAAGGTGTTGATTTAATTGCGTGCGTTTCTGTAAACGATGCATTTGTGATGCAAGCGTGGGGCGAAGCTCAAAACGCTTCTGAGATTTTGATGTTGGGTGATGGCGACGCTAGCTTTACTAAAGCATTAGGTCTTGAAATGGATACAGGCGGCTTTGGTGGTATTCGCTCACAACGTTACGCAATGGTCATTGAAAACGGCACAGTGACTAAGCTAAACGTTGAAGAGCCAAAAGAGTTTGAAGCAAGCAAAGCAGAAACGATTTTAGCGGCGCTTTAAGCTTACTCCTAAATACAAAAACGGAAGCCATCGCTTCCGTTTTTTGTTGGCTAACGCATTCTCACAACACTCGTTTGTTGCTTACGCTGCATTTCCGCAAAAGTCAGCACAAACGGGGATGACTGCTTTACACGGCTTGGTAATGAAGAAAGCGCATTGTAGGCATCCTGTTTCGTTTTAAAATCACCAACAGTTACCGTATACCAACGCGTGCCTCGGCTGTTTTTCCAGTTAACCCAAACCGGATGCTTAGGATCGATATAGCGAATATAATCTTTCACATCTTTTTCTTGCTTTAGCGCGAGTACCTGCATCGTGTAATGGTTTGGGTTTAAATAACCATATGCATCCTGAGAGGTCATGACTCCAACACATTGGCCGCTATCGACCTCCTGCTGGTAAGGCATAGCGCAGCCCATGAGCGATAAAATCAATGTCAAAGATAAAATCTTGTGCACGTGTCACTCCATTCTTGTTCTAGTTTCTTTTCTCTCGCACCCAAAAACACAAAACGCTCTTGGTCAGGTAAAACACACCCTTACAAGAAGGCCTGCGTTTTAACGCAACGAGTATTCCAAAAACGTAAGGCGACCACGTTGGCCGCCTTAGTAAATTGATTTAATAGAACATTAACAAGATAGAGTGATATAGACAGAAGTTCGCTACTGTTTAGAACCAGCTAGCGACCAATTGCTTAAACCAGTCTAAAATTCGCTTGAATAAACTGCCTTCCTCCACTGACTCCAATGCAACTAGCTCGGCTTCATTTACGACCTTACCTTCGACTTTGTAAAGCACTTTACCAACCACTTGTTGCTCAGAAATTGGCGCAACTAAATCACCGTTGTATTCAACTTCCGCTTGCAGATTTTTTACATCTCCTTTTGGCAAAGTGAGATAAACATCGTTAGCTACGCCGACAGTAAGCTCGTCTTTTTCGCCCATCCAAACTCGAGCTTTCGCAAGTTCCGCACCCGCCTCAGTCGGCATTACCGTATCGTAAAAGCGGAAGCCATAACTCAACAGCTGCTTGCTTTCTGATTCACGAACATTCTCACTCTTCGCTCCCATCACTACGGCAATCAAACGCATATCACCTTGTGTTGCAGAAGTCGCTAGACTATAACCCGCGCCGCTTGTATAACCAGTTTTCATGCCATCGACATTCATACTACGATCACGAAGCAAGCCATTACGGTTGTATTGAGTGATGCCATTGTAAGTAAACGAGGTTTCGCTATACAGCGGATAGATATCAGGTAAGTCACGAATAATCGCTTGGCCCAACTTGGCAATATCATAAGGTGTCGAATATAAACCGTCACTGTCTAGGCCGTGAGGGTTGGTGAATGCCGTGTTAGACAATTCAAGCTTGGCGGCCCAACTATTCATCAAACTCACAAACCCTGATTCACTTCCCGCAACATGCTCAGCAATAGCGACACTGGCATCGTTACCAGATTGAACAATCAGACCACGGTATAAGTCAGACAAAGAAACGGAAGTATTGACTTCAATAAACATTTTTGAAGAATCTGGGAAATTTTTTGCCCAAGCATTTCTGCTGATGACAACCTCATCATTCAACGTAATATTGCCTGTATTAATTTCTTGACCAGCTACATAAGCAGTCATCAACTTCGTTAAACTCGCAGGGTTTAAACGTTTGTGGGCATCACGTTCAACCAGTACTTTCCCCGTATGGAAGTCCATCAAAACATAACCACGAGAACTGAGTTCTGGCGCATTTGGCACAACTGAAGGCGCAGCATAAGCCAACGAGGATACAGCAGCGAACCCTGTAATTAACACTGTGTGTAATATAGTACTTTTTCTCATCATGACATCTTATCTTAGTAGCATTTAAGGCTTACAAACGGTACCCGAATGAATTCAAAGCGCGGGATTACCTAGTTAAAAAACGAGTATATTGAAACGGCGCTCAGTTACAGCCACCTTGTTACGATTGGTTACTTTTACTCAATGTTTGTCGAAAATAATGAGAGGTAGGTAGAGCTTTCGTCTTGAAGAATGAAACAGGAGCGAAAATAATTCCGTAACGCTATGTTTTTTGAGAGGGGAGAAAAAGCGCGCAAGCCAATTCAGGGAGTAAGTTGGTATAGGAAAAGTAGTTGAGCTTTTATCCATATCTAAATAGGAAACAACAAAAACAATCAACAATAAGCCCAGCTAATTATTTACCAAGAAAACATATTGAAAACGCATCATAAAATCGTAATTAATTATCGATAAATTTAAAAACCTAATATTATAATTTATGCAAATTTCATTTATTATTAAACTGGAGAAAAATACAGCTTTCCTTTTTTAAAACTAAGAGACGATTTTTTCGATGTTTTTAGGTTTATCTCATCAGAGAACTTGGTATAACAGTGAGGGATAAGACATCCGGACTTAGCGCGAAAGGATAACCCACTGTTATTTAAGTTCACACGCTGCTTTTTAATGACTAGAGACTTTAAACTGCGGTTACCTTCGGTTTGTGCGGCTATTCTTTGACGTATCCCAACCCAGTACGACTCAAACGACGACATCATACATATCCTCTTTCATGATATAAGCATTAATAATTAAACATCGCTAAAAGCTAAGCTTGTCTTAAATAAAAGTACTAGAAATTGATTTTATTTCTTCAAAACAAATCAACCCGCATATTCCACATAAATTTAGTGGTTATGTCAAATATTAATTATCATTAATTTTATTTATAATGGATATAAAATCAGTTTATAATTTTTAAATAATTTAATTATTAGAAAGCAGTATGACCAGTCCATATTTAACATGGAAATATGAGCTTTGTTTTGCATCATAATATATAAATACATTAAAGATTCATCTACGAAATAAATGCTCTTCAAGAGGTGATATAAATTAGCATTTCGAGACTAAATGAGAATAAAAATAGCGCACCGTATATGGTGCGCTATAGATTTGATTAAGGTCACTGTATAAGCATAGATAAAACTAAACTCATTTGACGTAGCTAGGCCAAGATTGCTTATGGTTTAAGTTTCAATACTTTATCAATATCTTCTGCGCTGTGGCGCTCAGGTAACTGCTCCCATTCTTCACCCCATGAACGGTTCACAATTCGACCACGTTTTACCGCTTCACGCTCATCAATTACTTTTGCCCAACGCACAACGTTTTTGTAGCTTTCTACGTCTAAGAATTCAGCCGCATCGTAAGCACGACCCAACACAAGGTTGCCGTACCATGGCCATGTTGCGATATCAGCGATGCTGTACTCATCGCCACCTAGGAATTCATTGTTCGCAAGACGCTTGTCTAATACATCTAACTGACGTTTTGCTTCCATTGTAAAGCGGTTGATTGGGTACTCGAACTTCTCTGGTGCGTACGCGTAGAAGTGACCAAAACCACCGCCTAGATATGGCGCAGAACCTTGCAGCCAGAATAACCAGTTCATTACCTCAGCACGCTTAGCGCCTTCTTTTGGTAAGAAATGATCAAACTTCTCAGCTAGATAAAACAAGATGTTGCCAGATTCAAACACGTTCACTGGCTCAGAACCAGAACGGTCAACCAATGCCGGAATTTTAGAGTTTGGGTTAACAGCCACAAAGCCAGAGCCAAACTGGTCGCCATCGCCAATCTTAATCAGGTATGCATCGTATTCTGCTGCCGTTACGCCAGCCGCCAAAAGCTCTTCAAACATGATCGTCACTTTCTGACCATTTGGGGTACCCATTGAGTAAAGTTGGAATGGGTGCTCACCAACTGGAAGCTCTTGCTCATGACGTGCGCCAGAATCCGGACGGTTGATGCTCGCCCACTGACCGCCGTTTTCATTATCGTTTGTCCAAACTTTTGGTGGAATGTATTCGTTAGCCATTGTTTTCCCTTATTGTGTTTGAATGCATCTTCAAACTGACGGGTCTTACGCGCCAGCAAGCATTATTAACATCACCTCTTCGCCAACTGCGATTAGGCATACTCAAGATATTAGGTCGAATTCGCTAAATAAAAGTCCTGCAATCTCTTTTAGTTAGAACCTTTGGTTATGGGATTTTCTTTCACGCTATAAGTAAAAACGTCACGGTAATGTGAACTAGGTTCGAGATGCCAACGATGAGTAAGCTACACTCGGCGGCGCACCTCTATTTGGGGATTTAGAACAACCGCTAAACTTCAAAGTCGCCAAGAGTGAAGTTGTTTTGGATACTTTAGTTCAAACGACCTACGTGCGTGAAAGATAATCTACCTAGGTATTTTGAACAAAAACGCCCTTCATGGAGATATGAAGGGCGTTTTTGATGCCTACTGAGGAGCTGTTATATCAAAAGGCTCGTATATCAAAAGGCACTCCGCTTGATATGACCAATTATAAAGATGACTCAAACAAGCCTGTAATACCTTTCAAAGGGAAAAGCCTTGCTTGCTCCAACCCTCTCAACGTTACCGTATTGAGGTCATCAATAAAGAAACGACTGGTCATCGTGTGTTTGCCGCCATTAATGAAAATCTCGATGACAGAATTGTCGATATACATCTCAATCGTCTGCTTAGCGTCCAATCTTGGTGCTTTTCGAATACCACCAAATTCTTCTGCGTACAAATGAGACATGTGACGACGGTCCAGCATAAACTCGTGCTCTGTCGCACTAAAGACGATGTTGTCACCTTTGAGGTTACTCAGCTCAAGTTCAAAGCCATCGCCCTCAAGGTCTAATTGGATCAAACAACTTGTGCTTTCCAGTGTATGGGATTGTGCAAAGACCACCTCTTCTTTTCTTAAACTCTTCAGCTCAGGGAGTGGAGTTTGAACAAGAAAACCATCTTTCAACGTTAGTTCTCTAGGAAGAGACAACATTCCTGCCCACTGGTGTGTGACCGATGGCGTGTCGATTTCTGGCAACCCTATCCATGCAATAAGAATGCGACGCCAATTCTCATCTAAATAGGTTTGTGGGGCGTAGAAATCAAACCCATAATCTGGCTGTAAAATATCTTGGTGGTTTTCTAAAGTCATCGACTCTAGGTTCAACTGATCACCCACGATATACGCGACAGAATAGATGTTTTTGAAATCATAAGGATTACTACTGCTCACGCCCTGTGGAGAAAACAGCATCACCGATTGACCATTAATCTCAAATAAATCAGGACACTCCCACATGTACCCAAGGTCAGAGAACTTGGTCTTGATAGGACCTTTATGCTGCCACGTTTTCAAATCTTTGCTTTGATAGAGCGCCATAGAACCATGCTCGGTTTTGGTTTGAGCACCCACCACCATCAAATAGTCGTCGCCTTTCTTCCAAACTTTTGGGTCACGAAAGTGCTCCGTGTAATGTTCGTTCTCAATGACTACACCGTGCTTTTCAATGCTGCCGTCTGAATCCATGGTGGCAAAACACTGTGTTGGGATTCGATTCCAGTTTTGGTCACGCTTGTTGCCAGTAAAAAACAGCAAAGCCTTGTTGTTTTCCACCAAAGCGCCGCCCGAATAGACACCATGTGAATCGTAGTCTTGGTCGGGATGAAGACCCACGCCATGATCAGTAAAATGGATGAAGTCTTTAGTAGAAAGGTGATACCAATACTTCATTCCATGGACTGGTCCCACAGGCGTCCACTGGTAAAAGATGTGGTGCTCACCATTGAAATAGCACAACCCATTTGGGTCATTTAACAGCCCAAATCTAGGGGCGATATGAAAACTAGGAAAGCCTTTATCTTGCTGACGTGAAAGTGTCATTTCTTCGATATCACACTGAGGGATTTGCTCAAGTCGACGATATCTTTGCTCTACAGTCCAACGGTTGTTTAAGCTCATAATTTTTCTCAACTGAAATTGGATCTGAAGATCATTGCCCAATAAATTGCAGCAACTCTGTCTGGGTCGGAAGCGCGGTCATTGCGCCTTTTTGCGTCGTCGCTAATGCACCACAGCCATTTGCCCATTGAATCGCAGAGCTAACAACAGGATGATTTTTCCAATCGTCATGCCGAGACAGGCATGCCAGTAGCCCTCCGACAAAAGCATCACCCGCACCTGTGGTGTCAATCGGACTAACGACTTGACCTGTGATCAGTTCACTCTGACTTTCAAAGACGCGCCAAACACCTTTCGCACCTTGTGTCACCAAGACCAAAGCAATATTCAAAGAGGCTATTTGTTGTAAACCTTGCGCCATCGACGTTGAGTCAGTTAAGAACAAAAGCTCTTCTTCAGAGAACTTAACCACATCGGCCATCGCTACAGCCTTCATCACGACAGCTTGGATTTCTGATTGATCTTGCCACACTTCATCACGCAAGTTAGGGTCAAAGCTAATGAAACCACCAGCGGCTTTTGCTCTTTTGATCGCCTCAAATGTGCTGCTTCTACTTGGCTCATTTGCCAGTGAAATTGAGCAAACGTGTAGCCAGTCACCTTGCTTAAAGTTTGGGATGTCTTCAACAGACATAAACTGATCAGCGCTCGGTTTTACCATAAATGTAAAGCTGCGTTCCCCTTGATCGTCTAAATCTACCACCACTGTTGATGTTCTTTGCTCAGGGTCTTTAACGAGAAACTCCGTGCTCACGCCCTCTTGATCGAGCGTTGATTGCATGAAGCGACCAAATGGGTCATCACCTACACGTCCAAAAAACGCACTCTTACCAGATAGACGAGCAATTGCTACGGCGACATTCGCTGGTGCACCACCGGGACATTTGAGTAAAGAAGTCTCAGATTCCGGTATTAGATCGACAACTGCATCACCAGTTACCCATACTTGATTCATCTTGCTTACCTTAAAATTAAAGCCCTGATAGTCCAACGTGTTGAACACCTTCACTACCAAGTAAAAATTGAAAAAGGCTAGCCAAGCCATTAGTGCTTGGCTAGCACCCCAAACATTTAGGAAAAGAAGTGGATTTTGGGGGACTCCACCCTTAAGGAGTTCAGATTAAGCCGCTGCTTTTTTACCGACTTTAGCGCGGTCACGCATACCAAGAACAATGGTGAGAACAAATGCGGTCAAGAACGCGATCACCATACCCGCGATGTAGTACCCAATCTTCTCTGGCGTAATGGAAATGATGCCTGGAAGACCAGCTGCGCCCAATGCCTGAGCTTTCACATTAAACATTGTGATGAACGCACTTGATAACGCCGCAGCGCAAACTGCCGCAATAAATGGGTAACGTAGTTTTAAGTTAACACCAAACATAGCCGGTTCTGTAATACCCAGCAAACCCGTAACACCCGATGGAATCGCAATACCTTTCATCTTCTTATCTTTGCTCATCACGCCCACCGCCAACGCTGCCGCTCCTTGAGAAACGTTAGACATCGCCGCAATAGGAAAGATAAAGGTGCCGCCCGTCGTCGCAATATCCGCAAGAAGTTGAGTTTCAATCGCAATGAAGCTGTGATGCATACCAGTAATAACAAACGGAGCATAAATAAGACCAAATACCGCACCACCAACAAAGCCAGCTGTGTTGTATAGCCAGTTCAGACCATCACCCAATAGGAAACCGATATCACGCGTGAACGGACCGACGACAGTAAACGTCAGCAAACCCGCTATGAAAATCGCCAGTAATGGCGTTAAAAGGTTGTCTAAAACAGAAGGGATGACTTTACGTAAGCCTAGCTCAACCTTCGCAAGAATGAATGCCGATACCAAAACCGGTAACACCGAACCTTGGTAACCCACTTTTTGGATTTCAAAGCCAAGAATATTCCAAACCGGAATGTTGCCAGACACAGATGCGCCGCCGAATCCCCAACCATTCAGCAAGTCAGGGTGAACCATCAACATACCTAGCGCCGCCCCTAAATATGGGTTACCGCCAAACTTCTTACTGGCTGAAAATGCCAGCAGAATAGGCAGGTAAACAAACGGCGCGTTCGCAAACGTGTTGATCATGTTCGCCAAGTCTGTCAGTCCTGGGTTGGCATCAATCAAAGATTTGCCATCAATGAACAAGCCTTGAGCAGTCAATAGGTTATAGATACCCATCAACAAACCACCAGCGACGATTGCGGGAATGATTGGGACGAAAATATCAGACAGCCCTTTCACCGCGCGCTGAACAATGTTTTGTTTCTCTGCGCCAGCAGACGCAACGTCGTTGGTGGACATTTCACTCATCCCCGTCAACTTCGCCATTTCTGCATAAACTTGGTTTACGATGCCTGATCCAAAAATGATTTGGTACTGACCCGCAACTTTGAACTGCCCTTTTACTCCTTCAAGGCTATCAATCGCTTGTTCATCTATTTTTTGCTCATCTGCAACGGCAAGGCGTAAGCGTGTCGCACAATGCGCAAGTGCGGTGATGTTGCTTTTACCACCTAATAGAGTTAACAACTCTTTTGCTACTGCCGGATAATTCATTTCATACCCCATTGGATTATTATCTGAGCTTGCGAAATTTTCGGGAACGTTTGCAAAACAGATTTTTGCTCAATAAAACCAAATGATCAAAGATAAAGCAGAGAGAATGTGAGAATGATCGTCAAATTCTCTCCCTAAGAGCAGTATAGGAGGTTAGAATCGCTACTTATCAAAGAGCTTTTCATCTTCTCTTTGCAAACAATCCCAAAAACGAAAAACAGAATGGATAGGAACAATGGCGAGTCTGCATGATGTCGCCCGTCTGGCTGGCGTATCAAAATCAACAGTGTCACGGGTTATAAACGATGAATATGGCGTAAAAGAAGCGACAAAACTGAAGGTCCGCCAAGCAGTAGCGGAGTGTGGCTATGTGCCGAACCAAGTCGCTAAAGATCTAAAATCTCAAAAGACCAATCTGGTTGGTGTCATTGTTCCTCGGGTTTCCTCTCATGCCACATCCCAAGGTGTCGATGGATTAACCGATGTCCTTGAAAAAGCCGGGAAACATGTCTTACTTGCTAGCACTCACCAAGCCCACGAAAAAGAACTGGAATACATTCAGATCTTTAACCAAAAACGGGTTGAAGGGATCATTCTTTACGCCACCCACCTCGATTCCAAGCTGGTAAAAGCAATTCAAAACTCAGCCGTTCCAGTTGTGCTCGTCGGTCAAGATGGTTCCATGTTTAACATTCCAAGCATCATTCATGATGACGCACGAGTAGGGTTTGAAGCGGGAAATAGACTGGTTGCAAAAGGTTGCCAAACTATGGGTTTTATTGGTGTGCAAGGTGACGATATCGCGGTAGATAAGCAACGCTCTGAAGGATTTGTTCAAGCGCTACAGCATCATGGTTTTGAGCTCGCCTTCCATGCTCGTGGTGACTTTACCATCGATTCTGGCTATTCATTGGCAAAACAACACTTAACAAAGAACCCTAAGCTAGATGGCTTGTTCTGTGCGACAGACCGTATTGCTATCGGTGCGATGAGAGCGATTCAAGAGCTCGGGTTAACACCGGGTAAAGACGTTTTAGTGCTAGGCGTTGGTGATGATGAGCTCGCATCAGTGTGCACCCCAACCTTATCAACATTTAACTATGCATTTGATAAAGCAGGGGAAAATGGTGCGAAACTGTTACTAGATAGAATTGCCAACAGAAGTTTTGAAATGAGTAAGATGGTACTAACCTTCAAAACTATTGAGCGTCAGTCCTGTTAATGAAAAAGCGCCAACTGAAATCAGTTGGCGCTTTTCTTATTACTCTTTGTAGGTTAGGTCCCTTTAGAACCAAGTTTCCATTTGCAGTGCAAACAGAACTTCACCACCATCACCCATCGTTGCAGCACCCGCATCCTGGCTAATCGAGTAGCCATTCAAGTCTTCGCTCCAATCAACGTAGCTAACTGCAAAACGTAGCTCCGGACGGTCAAAGAAACCTGCAGCGGTAGACATCTTAAGCGTTGGTGCAATTGTCGCTTTGTAAAAACTGCCACTTGCTTTATCAATCGCATTGTCTAGGTCCATGTATTGGTATGAGCCTTCATAAACCATCTCAAAGTTCTGCGTAAACTCTTGCGCTAAGCGGATGTTGAACGATGCCCACGTAAATTCATCATTTTTAGCAAAGCGATCTTGGCTGTGTTCTGCTAGCAACGCAGGTGCTACACGCCAGTTGTCGCCGATGCGTGTTACACCATAGCTAAACAAGCGTACGGCTTTTGCGTCTTCTAACAAATCTCCGTTTGAACCGATGCCTTTAAGTTCCGCACCCAGTCCATCACCCATCAAAATACCGGTTTTAGAGAAGCCTTCACTCATGCCAAAGAAGTTATCGCCATGGTAAGCAAACATCGCATGTAAACCTTTGTCCGCTGAACCTTCTACGCGATCATTGTTATCAGCAGACGTCATGCCGCTCAGCATCAATTGCCAACTACCGAAGCGGTTGTTCATTGTCGCGATATAGTTTTCAACATCCGTTGACGAGCTATCAATCTCACCAAAATCACGACCATAGATCGAGAAGTTTGCTTTCCACGAATCGCTCATTTGGACGTCATACACGCCAGCACCAGTGCCAGATAAGAAAACGATATCCGAGTCAAAGAAGTGAATGTCAAAGTTATCACGGTCAAATCGTTTACCAGCCCAAAACGTCGCGTCAGCAAACGCACTTGATTCAGAGAACATGCTCAACTTGTTTAGCTCAGCATATACCTGACGAACGTTTAATTGACTCTCACTCGCTGTCCATTCGTTATTGGTTTCCGTACTATCTGCCAACATGATTCGGAACAATGAGCTGGAACCATCATCTGCAAAGCGTTTGTGAATAAGGTTTGCTTCCACATAATGATCATCCTCAACCCCTAATCGTCCAATTGGCGCGCCAATAGCACCAGCTGCCGTCATGTAAGGACCAGTACCCACTGCACCATTCAGATCATCATTAATGAGCAGCCCGGAACGAGCGTAGCCATGAAACTCAAAGCTTGAGGCTTTCTCATTTGCTTCTGTGGATGCTTTTTCTGTCTGCTCAAGTCTCTGTTCTAATTCATTAATTCGCTTTTCAAGAGCGTCAACATCTGTTGCTGCGAATACAGGTGCAGTAACCAGTCCAAGCGCTACTGCCATCGTCAAAGTGTGTAGTTTCATTTCCATAGTCTCACGTAAATTTATACTTAGGCATATTGCAAACGTTCCCAAGAAAAATCGCAAACTTATGGTGACTTTAAATGTCCATCTAAAGCCTGAATTTCAGAGCGCTCGTACTCAGAGCGTCTCTACTACTTATATCAATGAGGGCGATAATATATAAACTTTTCGGGAACGTTACCGCAAAGAGGTGATTTTGTTACTTCTATCACGTTCAATTGTGTTACTTACAGAAAAATCATTAACCAGCGCACATTTGAATAGTAATGAGAAAGAGGCATTGAAAGCCTTATTAACAGGTGGCATTGTGGCAAAGACGTTGGCTCAACGTCTTTTATAGATTGTCTTGTGGTTAGAGCGCACAAAAACTTCATAGAATCAGTGAGAGAATTTGGCTCCATGCATTTTAATATCTACAAAACTCATTTTTTGAACATAAATGAGTTTTGTAAAATCTAATAATCTTGCTCATGGTCACTTCGGCTTCGAAAAGCCACTCATTACCAAAAAGTAATCAAGCTAATGCATCTCAACGTTATTCTCTTCGACTAGTAAGTATTTAATTTGATGTTGAAAATCTGCCTCAATTATATCTTCTCGACCTTTGGACATAACGGTGTCGTAAACCATGTTTACATATTCATACGACAGATATTTATCAAAAACATGAACTATATCGTCGTTAATTAAAATTTCACCGTAACAAGCTAAGTCTTCATCAAACGTATTTTGGTAACAAGATATTTTAGAACTATCCCATCCAGAGTAAAATTCGACACTCTTGACATCGTCATACATCGCAATTACTAACTTTTCGATTCCAAGCTGTCCTTCAGCCTCAAACCTCGACTCAAAGTTAACATAACCGATAGCAATACCTTCATTAGAAGCTGAGTAATCTTTATTAACTCCGTAGTGGACTTGATTTTCTCTAAGTTTAGCATTGCCAATAGCTTTCCAAGTTAGGCGGTTCCCGTCAATATTTTCACCAAATGTAAGCTCTTCTTTGACCTCAATAATTTGGTTCGCTAGTTGGTAAGTTAAAGGCAGGTCAAGATCCGGAACGTTAGTGGCAAGACTTAGACCTTTCCTGCTATGTTTTTCGTAAATTACCTGATGCTTTCTTGGCTCGGAGTGAGAGCTTACAACTATCCATCCGCTTTCTTCAGTAGATGGGTTAGTTGATTCGGAGTTACAACCCAAAATAAGAAGAGTTGACGCGCTAAACAGTACAGTTTTTAAGTACATAGTGAGTATTCAAAGTTAATTATTTCTTGGCATTATCATTTAAATTAATACCATGGGCAACAAAATCATACTTTAATACCTCAACAGCTATTCTATTTCGAAGTTAATATTTTTGATTAGCTACATATCTAGGTTAATAACAGAGAACGATGTAAAAGTGAATTATGTGTACTCACTCTATACTTAATCATACAAGTCCGGCAGTGCGAAACGAATAAAGTGAAAGTGTCAAAAGCCCGAATAACATTCCTCAAACAAAAACGCCCTTTACATAAGTAAAAGGCGTTTTTATTTTGGGTTTTGATTAGCGAGCTATAATACCAACCCACCGTCAATCTTGAGCACTTGGCCTGTGATGTAGGCGCTCTTGTCTGAGGTTAGGAAAGAGACGCCATTGGCGATATCTTGCACTGAGCCCATTCGCCCTAATGGGGTTTTGCCTTCCATCATTTGAATGACTTTCTCTGGCAGGTTCTTGGTCATGTCGGTGGCGATAAAGCCTGGCGCGACACAGTTGACGCGTATCTGTGCACCCTTTCTTGAAAGTTCTTTCGCCCAGCCTTTGCTCATTGAGATGACGCCGCCTTTACTTGCGCCGTAGTTGCTCTGGCCGATATTACCATCCGTTCCCACTATAGAAGAAATGCTAACAATACTGCCTGTGCCCTGCTCTAGCATGACAGGAGCAACACGTTGGGTGAGTAAGAACACCGCTTTTAGGTTCACGTCGATCACGCTGTCCCAGTCTTGCTCTAACATATCTGGCAACAATGCATCTCGAGTGATGCCCGCGTTGTTAACCAGAGCATCGATTCTTCCGTGCTGCTCTACAACACTTTCTACTACTTCACTGACGGCTTCGGCATCACACAAGTTGACTTGATAACTGCTTAGCTGCGCCGACTGACTCCATTCCACGGGAGATATGTCTAGCCCGATTACGTGGAATCCATCCTCCAGTAATTGCTCACAAATCGCTTGGCCAATACCACGAGCCGCGCCAGTGACTACTGCTACTTTTTCCGGTTTCATCTTGGTCTTCCTTAAATGTTGAGATTACAAATTCGCTTGTATCCCTAGCGTTTTTTGTTTTTATGCCTAGTCGCGTTACAGCTGCGCTTCTCATACGCAGGGTCTTTTATATCTTATAAAAACTATAGAAACAGTCTGGGAGTCGGATGTGAACTAATCAAGGCAACTTGATGACTATGGCAAGATCAACGTAAGAAAGTGTGTTGGAAGGCGCAAAGTTACGCGATTGGAGGACTTGGATAGAAAAGTATTGGTCTGATTAATCAAATACTACTTCATCAGACCAATATTACTTGTCTCTTAATCTCTTACAAAAGCTGGTTTTGTTATTTTCACCAGAAAATGCTGAAGCAAGAGATTAAACAACATGCCAGCAATAAACAGGGTGATCACAATACTCGCACCACTCGGTAAGTCATAGCGAGCCGATGCGGCAATACCCGATAAGATCCCAACAATACCAATGCTGATACTGGCGACAAAGAATCGAGTTCCCTTCAATGCTGCCGCACATAAAGCTGGAATCACCAACAAAGCAAATTCTAAATAAATGCCGGTTAACTTGACCGTAATGGGCATCAGAATAGCAAAGATCAGATAAAAACCACTACCGCGCATAAACGCAGGTTTTAACCAAACTAATAGCAACATCGCAGCGGTAATGAGTGCCAAAGGCCAAACGTCTGCCCAAGTCGCCCATAACAGTTGCCCATTAAGAATGCCTTGAATAAAGTCTCCGCCGTGTGGGTCTTTGCTCACCAGCAGGATCGCCAGCGATGCAGACACGACAAACAAGCTGCCAATCATAGGCTCTAAATGCTGCTGGTATCGTTTCTCCATTAAGGCAATCAAACCGCAAAGCATCAAAGACATCACCCAAGGGCCAATCATTTCGCCAAAGAATGAGCCTGAGAACAGCGCGTATTGGCTCAACCAGTAGTGGCTTAGTGCTGCCCCCAATGCCGCGACTTGCGCCACCGCCAAATCTATAAAGATGATCTGACGATTAAGAACTTGCTGCCCCAGTACGATGTTGCCAACCAACGCAATTAAACCACAAAAAACCGCAGGTAAAAGCCATGCATAATCAGCCATGGCTTAGATCTTCACAGGAACGGGCGGCACTAACACATCCAGTAAATCATCAATGACCTGATCGTACATCTCATCCAAGCTTTCACCCTCAGAAACGGTCAATGGCAGTTGAATCACAGGTTTGTCAGTATGATCTTGCAACCAGTTCGCTGGACGCTGATCCTGATGAGAGGAGTAAACAATCGCATCAAAACTGTCAGCATCTAACTTGGTAAGTGATTGCAGGTGAGATGTGGTCGGTGAAATGCCCGGTTTAGGTTCTAGATCGGCAATCTGCTTCATTCCGAGCCAATCGTACAAATAACGATACGTCGCGTGATAACCGACAACTTGCTTACCCTTTAAAGCAGCCCCTTTCTCATTCCATTCTTTAAGCTTTTTACGCCAATGAGCACGAAACTTCATACCATTCACTTGGTAACTTTGTGCGTTGTCGGGATCAATCGCTTTTAGGCGCTCCGTGACTTTACGAGATAATGGAATCATGTCATTTGCCGCAAATTGAACATGTGGGTTACCGTGAGCGTGTATATCTCCCATGCTACGGTCAACGTGAGCATGAGTATCTAACATGCGCACGAAGTCCGTCGCGTAGATCATGCTCGGCGCACCATTTTGCACCGCCGCATTGCTGCTACGAACTTGCAGCATAGGTAACCACCCCACCTCTAGCTCTGCGCCCGAACACATTGCCATGTCCGCTTGGCGCATCTTCGCAATCAAAGAAGGACGAGCTTGTACGTAATGTGGGTCTTGCTTAGCCGTTGTCGCTGAATAAATACTGGCATCTGGCGCGTGGCTTTCAAGAAAGGCTTTCCATTCTGGCTCACAAACGAAAATGTTTAGAGCCGAAGCAGGCGAAGCAATGATGGCAGCTCCTGCCGCCATCATCACCAAACTACATTTATTTAATGTCAGCTTAGAACGCATGAGCACCGTGCGCTCCAAATGTCATCACGTATTGCAGAGTGAACACGTTGTCTGTCTCACTGTCTTGGTTATCAATCCGAGTGTATTGCGCACGGATAGTACCGAAGTGAGAAGAATCCCATGCGATCATCGCATCCATTTCTTTATCATTCAGCTCAGTAAAATGCATGTGGTCGCCATGTGCATGACCATCGTAGCTTTCTGCTTCGCCGTAACGTAGACCTGCTGACCAGCTTGGGTTGAAGCGATAAACACCCGAAACATAGTAAGCGCTTAAGTTGTCTGGTGACTCTGCATCGTTTTTATATTTGCTATCTACCACACCGTCTAACAGCATGTATTCAGCCGATAGCGTGAAGTTGCTGTATTTGTAATTACCGTCTGGTGCCCATTTCCAAACAAAATCAGCACCGTAAAGATTCGCACCTGTCACTGCTGCGCCATGATGGTGCTCATGCGCTTCTTCATGACCGTGGTCGTGATCTTCGAATTCTTTAACCTTGCCGTTTTCGTTACGCAGGTAACTTAAACCAAACTGCCAACTTGAAGATTCGGAGAAGTCACTACCAAGCTTCAGCGTCGTGGTGTACACGCCAACTTCAGAACCATCTTCGACAGAAGACATTTTGCTACCACTGAGCGCTTCTACACCAAGTTTTACATAAAGGTCGGTTGGCAACACGATGTTTGCACGTACACCATCATCGTAGTAGTGCGAGCCAAGGAAAGTACGATAAGCAATTGGACGCTCAACAAAGCTATCGGTGTGCATGTGTTGGTTGTTCAGGTAACCAAAGTCAGATAGGAATCGGCCAGCGCGCACGTTTACACCATATGGCAATGCCAAAGTTTCGATGAATGCCTCTTCAAGCTCTAATTCTGTATCATCACCATGACTTTCAAGAACCGCGGTCAATGCGCCGTAAAACTTGTCGTCGATATTTGATGAGAAGTTTAATTCCGTATGGCCTAGACCAAAGCCTTCTTCGCGCTCAGAATTATGACGTTGGCCATCTTGGTAGTAGCCATCAACAACAACACCAATCTGTGGGTTCGATAGTGTGTCGGCAAAAACAGGGGATGCAAAAATGCTACCGATCACGAGAGACACCAATTTCTTATTCACTACTTTTTCCTTTTTGTTATGTTATAACATTTAATTTTGCGATGTTATAATATAACAATTCTCATTACACAAGCAGAAATTTAAATTAGGCTCCGATTTCATGTTCGTACTCAATCCATGAATTGGGCTATCAACAAATGAATCAATTGATGTTTTTTATACGTATACTAATGAGAATTAGTAATTAAATAAGTAACGGAATTTCAATATGTTGAATATGGATTTTTCAAAAAGAATCGTGATAGATACTGCTCAACAGGAATGGATCGCCAGCCCTTCCAAAGGTGTGTGGCGCAAACCTTTGGAACGAGAAGCCAAAGAATCAGGGCATACCACCAGCGTCGTTAAGTACGAGCCAAATTCGCAGTTTTCGACTCATCCTCACCCTCAAGGAGAAGAAATATTGGTGCTCGAGGGGGTATTCTCTGACGAATACGGTGACTACCCTGCCGGCACTTACCTTCGTAACCCTCCAGGAAGTCAACACGCACCATTTAGCAAAGAAGGCTGTGTGATTTTAGTTAAACTAAATCAGTTCGAATCTGAGGATCTTGAAACAGTTCGCATTAATACAAACCAAGCGAGCTGGCAGAGTGGTGTCGGTGGGTTGCAAGTCATGCCTCTGCATGATTTTGAGCATGAACATGTCGCATTGGTTAAATGGCCGAAAGGCGAGAAGTTTCAACCACACCGTCACTTTGGTGGTGAAGAAATTTTTGTGTTATCGGGGGAATTTAAAGACGAGCTAGGAACCTATCCTCCCTACTCTTGGATCCGAAGCCCACATATGAGCGAGCATTTTCCTTTTGTAGAGCAAGAAACGATCATTTGGGTAAAAACTGGTCACCTGCCGCTCCAAGCTCCTGCTCAGCACTCCTAATGTTTGCACACTTGGCATCGTCCATTGGAACTAAAATCGGCCCGCTATTTACGAGCCGATGATCATTTCGTCACTAAGAACCCATTATTCGCGAGTGGAGCCAGTCTTTGAGCTCAGCCCGGTTATGTTTTAATACGTTCATTTCGTGATCATCAATCGGGCTTCCTTGAAGTTCTAGTACGCGGATTTCCTTATCTAAAGCATTGTAGTTTTTAACGGTTTCAGCAAATGATGCATCGTTTTCGGTAAGCTGAGTAATGGTATCCAAATGTTCTGGGAATTCATGAGTTAATGAGTGATTTTCACCTAACATAGAGACCTCTTGGCTAGAGTTGTTGATGTATTTATCCGCTCATTTTTTGAGCGACACATTTCTAACCATAGCACTTCAAATAGCACAATATCGTCGATTTGAGCACACTTTTACTGAACTTCTTAGTCATGGTTTATCACTCTTTTAACCGCGCGACTCCGCTCGTTATTATTCTGTGTTTTATCAATAATCGACTACATTTAATACACTTCTCATAAAAAGGTACATCTAAATGAACAGCATGAAAATTGGCTTGATCAGTGCGTCAATAACAGTTGCGTTGATTGGCTGTAATTCAGACAGTGACTCTGTCAGCACAATGACTCCGGTTACCTTGTCCGTATCAGATGCCCCTATTGATGACGTATCAGAAGTGGTGGTCACATATAACAAAGTTGCATTTCTTCCTCTGGATGGTGGCATACCACAAGTATTCGATGTGTATAAAACAGACGAAGAAGGCAATTTGGTCGACGAAGATGGTAACCCCCTTCCCGAAGGTGAAGATCCACTCCCACTAAGTGTTAACTTACTCAATTTCCAAGGCAGTGACGCGCAGGAATTGGTGGATGATGAACTGATACCAACTGGTAATTATAAACTCTGCGTGTTTGCTAATGATGGCGATCATCCAAACTACCCATCGTATGTGATTGACGAAGCGACAGGAAATCAAATCCCACTGACCGTCAAAGGTGATGGTGCTTGCCCACAAGGTGTCGGAAAGGATCCTGACTCTGGAGTACTGTTCTTTAACAACACCTTTGCAGTCAACCCTGACAATAATGAGTTCGTAGTTGAATTTGATCTGCGCCGTGGCTTAAAAGACGGAACAGGCCAAAACGAAGGCTACAGCATTCAACGCACCTCCGTCACTTTAATTAACACGGTTACAACGGGGGAGATTCAGGGAGATATCGCAACATTGACCTACCAAAACTGCGAAACGGATACCCCAAGCGCAAATGGGTATGCACACGCGGTCTACCTATATGAAGGAAATATCGCCGAAGAGAACATGGGGCCATTTGCAGGCGCAGAAGGCCAAATAATGCCAATCGCAGCGGCGAACGTAGTGGAAGACATTGATGAAGCAAATTACGAATATGAATTTGGCTTTGTAGAGCCCGGTACGTACTCCGTCGGCTATACCTGTACCGCAAATGACGATTCTGTAGATGGTATTGTTGCAGGTGAAACCTTTAGCATTTATCAATCTACCAGCGGAATTAGCGTCTTTGTTGGTACCGATACAAACGCAGACTTTTAATCTCTCTAACACTGCAGACCCTGCATGGGTCTGCTTTTTTTGCTATTCCAACTGAGCACGGATTATGGTCTTTGTGACTTTTAAACCTCTTCCCAATAAGGTGGCGTGCCATAGTATTCAGCAAAGTAATCAATAAAGGCACGCACCTTAGGCGCAATTAAACGAGAGCTTGGGTACACAGCCCAAATCCCAGCATCCATCGCTAAAGGGTGATCTTCGAGTACTTCCACTAGCTGACCACTTTGTAATTCTTGATAAACACTCCAAACTGAGTTGATAGAAATACCTAACCCGTTTACCGTCGCGTCTCTCATCGCATCACCATTATCAGTTTTAAAACGACCAGAAGTTCTTACATTGACCATTCCATCTTTTGTATTGAATGACCAATTATTCATTCCAACTAAGTTAATACATTGATGATTCGTCAAGTCTTGGGGCTTGTTAGGTCTCCCAAATTGTTCAATATAATCTGGTGATGCAACGATAATACGACGATCTGGCGCAAGCTTTCTTGCGACCAATGAAGAATCTTTCAACTCAGCGACACGAATGGCGACATCGAAACCTCCCTCAACCAGATCAATAATGGAATCAGAAAATCGGCAGTCCACGGTTAACCCTGGGTAACGCGCCATAAAACCTTTTAATGCGGGCACAATATGCAAGCGACCAAAAGTTGCAGAGGCGGTTATACGTAATACTCCCGTTGGCGCACTCTGCCCTGAGCCAACAGCTCCCCTTGCTGCCTCCACTGTTGCAAGGACCTCCTCCGCGTGAGGTAAAAAAGCCTGCCCTTCTTCAGTTAAGGAAACTTTGCGTGTGGTGCGATGAACTAAACGAACTCCTAAGCTGTCCTCAAGTTTGTTGATGTGCGCACTAGCGACAGCAGGAGAAAGTCCAAGCTCCTGACCAGCCATGCTGATGTTGTGTGTCGAAGCCAAACGGACAAATAGCTTTACATGATCGATGTTCATTTAATTTTCAATTATTTGTAAAAAATCACCATATAGAGCTTAGCATTTTCTTCCTTACGGATAGTAAATAAATACTCCAGTTAGAAAAAACTGATGGGCAGATAGAAGTCCAGCTCAAACGCCTCATCATGGCTAAGGAAATGGTTTTTATGATAGTGAACATAAGCGGGAGTAGAACGCTGCTTAAAGCCTGAATTCGGCAACCACTTTTCTAACACCATACTCAATTGAGGAAGAAGCTCTCCATATACCCCTGTTAAGCGAAAAACAGCATGCAAACCACCCGGAATCGTCATTTGATTCACGACACCGCGTACTTTAAGCGGCTTATCGATCGCCATACAAGCCACATAGCGACACTTATCGAGCTCAACCCAAGCGGGGTTGGAGTGATGCAAACCGTATTGAACCGAAAAGTCCCGATTCTCAGAGCTTGCCCACGCCTTCAAAATCAGCCACGCATTACGAATGGAACGGCTATAACCCTCATGCCGCACATAAGCCGCAAAGCGTTGTGGAACCTCCATAATTTTAGGTTCTGGCAACTCGCGTTTAGCAACCCTATGATAACCCGCAGCCACTTCCGGATCTTTTAGATACGGCTTTTCTGCGACTTGTAAATCATGCTTTCGCCACGCGCCAGGAGACATAGCGAACGTTGCTTTAAACGCTCGGCTAAAAGAAGATACCGAGCTAAAGCCGCACTTGTTAGCAATGTCTAACACCGACGAGCTGGTATCAAACATCAGTTGATTGGCGGCGTATTCCATTCTTGTGCGACGGATATATTGATGGACAGACTCCCCTACCACATCTTTAAAAATACGATGGAAGTGCTGTTCAGAATAGGCTGCTACATCTGCTAGCTCTTTAGCCGATAAATCTCTGCTAATGTCCTGGTGAATGTAAAACAGCACGTCATTGATCCTAGAAACTTGTTGGTGGCTCACGGAGTAAATTTTCGCTTAAATAGCATAAATAGACATGTTTAACAGCATAAATGGACACACCAAGCTTGGCAATTTACCTATACTATTTCTGACATAAAAAAAGACAATTACGAGAAGCACAGCACATGGAAATCGCACAGTCATTACAACAAACTAAGTCATCCTACATCCGAGAAATCCTCGCAGCAGCGAGCGATAAGAACGTCATTTCTCTTGCAGGTGGCTTACCGGACGAAAAAACCTTCCCGATCGACTTAATGAAACCGACGCTCGAAAACCTCGCGAATATGCCAGAGGTGTTTCAATATGGCGCAACAGCAGGCTACGCCCCGCTACTTAACTTTTTGACCGATTATTACCAGCTGCCAGAATCTCATTTGGCGATGATCACAACGGGCTCTCAGCAAGGGCTAGATTTGATTGCGCGTGCGTACGTGAATCCGGGCGATAAAGTGGTGATGGAAGCACCGAGCTACCTTGGTGCTATGCAAGTATTCGGTCTAGTGCAAGCCAACATCGTGACCGTTTCACAAACCGAGTGTGGCCCAAACCTTGAAGAACTCGAACAATGCTTTGCCACGCAGCAACCAAAAATGTTCTACGCCGTACCCGATTTTCACAACCCAACGGGCGTATGCTGGGCGCTAGAGACTCGCCAAAAAGTTGCCGAGCTTTGTATACAATACGACGTGGCGTTCATTGAAGACGCACCATACCGCGAGCTGCGTTTTTCTGGTGAAGCGCTTCCACTGGTTTCGGACTTCTGCCCACAGCACTCCATCGTATTGCGCTCTTTCTCCAAAATAGCTTCACCAGGCTTGCGTATTGGTGTAGTTACGGGCAAAAGCAGCTACCTTGAGCCACTTATCAAAATTAAACAAGGTGCCGATCTGCACTCTAGTATTCCTATGCAAGCTTTGCTGTATGGCCTGCTGCAACATGACAACTTCGAAACGCACATTTCAACCATCTGTGCGCTTTACAAATCACGTTACGATGTCATGTTTGCTGAGCTGCAAAAACAGCTGCCAGAAAGTTGCGTAGTCAAACCCGTCGATGGTGGCATGTTCGTTTGGGTCGAGATTCCAGAATGCGACACCTTCGAACTGGCGAAAAACCTTCTCGCAAACAGGGTTGCTGTAGTGCCGAGCCCGGTCTTTTATCCAGAAGGTTCAAAGGTAAAAGCCGCTCTGCGTCTTAACTTTACCAATGCCACACCAGAAGAACTGACGACAGCTGTCTCTCGACTCGCGGATGTCCTCAACACGTTGTAATTGAACGCGAGTGTAAGAACCTGCCTTTGAGATTCGAAAAAGTCTCAAAGGCAGCATCAAAAAAGTTCCCCAAAAAATTTATATTTTTCCTTCAAATCAACTCTCTACAGTAAGTGCCTGTTTTCTCTTGAACCTCTCACTCATATAAAAATGAGAACTCAATCACGTATTTGATGGTTAGAAAAGTTACGTCTATCTTTCAGTCAAAGACATCAACTTCGCAGCGTTAATGCTCTCAATTTCAGACACTTTATCAATCGTGGCTTAGCGGTTGATAAACGACTAAAAAAGCATCTGTGGGCAGACCCACTACGAAGGGTTGACCAGAACCATTCTGAATGTCACGAGCCAATCTTTTGATTGGCAATTACGTCAGTGAATCGCACCAAATGACAGAGGGGTTATCAGGATGAATACTCGAACCACGACAGGACTCGTCACCATCGGCTGGTCCGTTACACTTTCACTTTTTACCGCATTCGCCGTGTATGCCAATACGTCGCCAAACTGTAGTGACGTATTAGCGGGCAACACAACCGCCGCATCGCAAAAAATGATGGTTTTATTGGGCGAAGACATCACCAAATCCAACCGTATAACTACGGTGATTCCAGCCGAAAACAATCCATTTGTGACCGAAGAACTGGTTTCGGTTTCTAACGACGTATCGCCAAACGGTCGTCTTTCACAAAAGAGTTTGGAAGAGATTCGGAAAGTCCGCTCAAATCTAGAGAAAGCAGCACAGGAAGTAAGCCGATTACAAGGCACTTTTGAAGTGGCTTTCATCAGTTTGATTGATGGTTACTGCCAATTTTCTAATCATAAACGTACTCAACATGCCAAAATCGACTTTGACCATTTGGAAGGCCTCACTTTGTATTCAATCCCCGCTTTAATAGCAATGGTCGATCAGTCGTACTACATGGCAAAGAATCGAATCGCTAATGAGCAGAAACAGTTAAGCGACATTGAAAAAGAGAAACAGCGGCAGAAACAACAAGCAACTGCGGCAGCAGCCGCTCGTTACCAAGACGGTAACGTACTCGTAAGAGTCGAGAACTTTGATGGCGCTAATGTGACATTTTCCGTTACTAACATTGGATCACAAGGATCGTTACAACCAAATTTCAACACGTTTAATGCATATCGCACAGAAAGTGGAGAATTAATCTACAAGTCAGAATCTTTATTACACCTGGCGGATACTGCAGGTAACACACTTGAAACAATGGGTATCGCTGAGCTCTCATCACAAGGTGGAAGTGACATATCGATCTCTCCTGGAGAAACCCGAAAATTCGTTACTAGCATTGCTTCAGAAGTCGCGCCACATACGCAGTTGAGCTTAGAGTTTCCAGCCAAAGTGCTTAATACCGAGCGAGACTTTACATTGTCGTTCTCTGATACATCAGCGGTGGCGACAGCAAACGTCAATTAACGCAAGGTAGCCAGTATTTGTAGAACGCATCAAAGACAGGAGAGCAGCGCCTGTCTTCAAGCCTATAGCTACTGTTTGCACTTGTAAGCATTTGCAAACATCGTTACTGACGTAGAAAAGCTCAATGGTTGATATAAGTACAAGGTATCTGCGTCTAAATCCGCCGCCTTGATGCGCATTTGGTTTAGCGTACCCCAAACCATGTCTTTATCTGCGTGAAGCCAATAGTCGTAAAAGTGGCCTTCTGAGCCGATCACGGTACCCATTAGTTCACAGTTTTCAATCGCATTCACATTGTCCCAAAGCACCTGTACTTGCTCAGATTCTTGAGTTGGGAACGTCACACATCCCGTTAATGATGCCGCTAACGCGAGAGTCATCACTCGCTTTTTCATACTTATATCGCCAAAATTTTTCATAGATGGCAGATTTTATGAATGGCTGATGTGATGACTAGCAAAAACTTTTTATCGCGTGTTCAAGCAGAATTAATGGACAACGGAAAAGATCCAAAAGGTGATCATGCAGCTAGCGAGCAAAAACCTAATAATCACAGACCTAGCAATAAAGCTGTATCTGAGATACAACAGTAATGATTAAATAGCCGCGAGGGATAGAGTTTGGTTGCTAAAAATAAGCTAATTCGCTACACAGCTACGGAAGTCGCTGATGCATTTGACAAAGAAGATGAGCTCATTAAACAAGTTCAGTCCAACCAACTCTCGCAAGTGCTATTGCTTTGGCAAGTAAAAAGTCCAACGCTCGTGCTTCCCGCGGGTAAGAAATGGCCAGTGTCTAATGAGTTAGAACATGCGTTAAATACGTCTGGCTGGAAGCTCTTTTCTCGTAAAACCGGTGGTGCCCCAGTCCCTCAGGTGCCAGGTATTATCAATCTATCCCACATTTACCACTGGCCAGAAGGCGAGCCTTACAACATCAAAAAAGCGTATCTCGATTTATGTGCGATATTAACGGTTTTCTTTAAACAGCTCGGCGTGAAAGTGGATGTTCATGCTACGCCTTATTCCTACTGCGATGGCGAGTACAACCTCAACATTGGCGGGCAAAAAGTCGTGGGAACCGCGCAGCGTGTTTTACTTAAAAAAGGCGGCGGACAAGTGGTATTGTCACAAGCATGCATTCTGATTGATGCCGACGTCGAGAAGATTGTCGAACCAGTACGAATGTGTAATCAGCTTTGCGGTCACAGCGATGATATTCGTGGTGATGTCCACACACCGCTCTTCCATCATGTATCCGACCGCCCATCGGTAGATTCGCTCTTTCAGCAATTGACGAGTGCGTTTTTAACGCATGCAAAAGCGGAGTAATGAAAGGATCAAGCCTCCCCCTTGCTCCGAAAAGCATTCGATAAACTCAAACTGCATGCCGTGATAGCGATGTAAGAATGGGCATCGCCAACGTAAAACCATTCAATCGATCGATCAAACCAGTTATCAGTTTTGCCTGCCAAAAAGAAATGAGATCCAGTTCAAATATTTATCCATGACGGAATTAGTTGAAGCCTGCGCGTAAAAGCCTCAGAATGTCGCACTTTTCGCACCGATTTGTTTTCGGCGCGTTGTTATCTAACTCTACAATTGAGAATCATACATATGGGTTTTACCTCGTTAGGTCTATCTGCTCCAATCCTTAAAGCTATTCAAGAAAAAGGCTACGACACCCCTTCGCCAATTCAGGCAAAAGCAATTCCTGCTATTTTGGAAGGGAAAGACGTAATGGCAGCAGCGCAGACTGGTACAGGTAAAACCGCAGGCTTTACGCTACCGATTCTTGAGCGTTTATCGAACGGCCCTCGCGTTCGTGCTAACCAAGTTCGTGCACTTATCCTGACGCCAACGCGTGAACTTGCGGCTCAGGTGCAAGAAAACGTGTTTATGTACGGCCGTCACCTTCCACTAAGCAGTACGGTGGTTTTTGGTGGTGTGAAGATCAACCCGCAAATGCAGCGTCTTCGCAAAGGTGCGGATGTGTTGGTCGCGACACCAGGGCGCCTGATGGATTTGTACAACCAAAATGCGGTGAAGTTCGACCAACTGGAAGTGCTAGTGCTCGATGAAGCAGACCGTATGTTGGATATGGGCTTTATCCGTGACATTCGTAAGATCCTAGCTCTGCTACCAAAACAGCGTCAGAACCTACTTTTCTCGGCGACTTTCTCGGATGAAATCCGTGACCTTGCGAAAGGCTTGGTGAACAACCCGGTTGAGATTTCAGTGAACCCGGCAAACTCGACGGCGAGAACGGTTGAGCAAAGCATCTACCCAGCAGACGTGAAAAAGAAAGCACCGATGTTGGTTAAATTGATCAAAGACGGCGATTGGAAGCAAGTGCTGGTGTTTACGAAAACGAAACACGGCGCAAACCGTCTGGCGAAGTTCCTGATCGAACAAAACCTACCGGCTGCTGCCATCCACGGCAACAAGAGCCAAGGCGCGCGTACCAAAGCACTGGCGGATTTTAAATCGGGTGAAATTCGTGTGTTGGTCGCGACGGACATTGCTGCGCGCGGTATCGATATTCCTCAATTGCCGCAAGTGGTGAACTTTGAGCTACCTAAAGTGGCAGAAGACTACGTTCACCGTATTGGTCGTACTGGCCGCGCGGGCGAAGTAGGTAAAGCGATTTCACTCGTGTGTGCGCTAGAAGCATCTGAGTTGTTTGCGATTGAACGTTTGATTCAAGAAGTACTACCACGTAAAGAGCTGGAAGGTTTTGCGCCAACCAATGTGGTGCCAGAATCTAAACTGGATACTCGCCCAATCAAACCGAAAAAACCTAAGAAGCCGAAAAAACCAAAAGCGCCAAATGCTTCGGGTGAAAACGCTCCAGCAACCGAAAAGAAAGCAGGCAATGGTGCAAACAAACCTAAACGTCGCTTCAACGGCGGTAACAACGGCAACAAAAACAGCACCAACCAAGGCGGTGCGGGTAAGCCTAAAGGTAACCGTGAAGGCCAAGGTCGTGCACACAGCAAACCAGATGACCGTAAACCTAACGGCAACAAGCCAAATGACAATAAACCGAGTGGAAATAAACCAAACGGTAATAAGAGTGGCAACGCTGGTAAACCGTCTGGTAACCGCAAGCCAAACAATGCTAAGCCTGCAGGAAACAAACCGTCAGGTCAGCGCCGTAAACCTCGTCCGCAGGCTGCAAACTAATCTGTAAACGGCCACCGATAGCAAATACAACAAAGCCGCTGATAATCTCAGCGGTTTTGTCTTTCTTAGAACACAGTTTTCTAAAACACAGCTTTGTTAAAACAGCCTACATTAAAGGTGTGATTCGAATATCTGCGATTTGCGCTTCGTTCTTTTCACCCTCAATACCACCAGCGTAGATGTAGGTTTCATTCGATTTGAGGTAACTCATATTGAAGTGGTCCTTCAGAGCGATCTGATAGGTTTTCCCCTGCTCCAACGCTACTTCAATTGGCGTTGAGTAACACATACCTTGGTTTTCACCAATATGGCCCATCTGCAAGTAACCTTGACCAACCACTTTACCTGCATCATCCAATACCTCTAACAGTTTCACGGTATTCGTGATGCCAGTATTAAGTTGCCCTAGGTTATTGTTGTACCAAGCATCGAACTGGTAAGTGCCCGTTACAGGGGCTGTAAACGACTCTGCACCTTTTACGATGCCACTGTCTTTACTCACCGTAACCACTGAGACATTATCCTTGAGTGGCTGATATTCGCCATCGAGTTTGATGCGGATCTCTTCACCGACACAAACTGGTTGGCTTGGGTTAGAACGGAAGCCTTTATCGTTAATGCTTTCAGCCAAATAACAAGCAAAACCTGTTGGCGTATCGGAATAAGATTGAGCAATCACGTTCTTTTGAATCAGCTCGCCATTGCGATACAAGTTCACGTTGTACTTGCTCGTCACGTCAATCGAAACCGAATTATCAACGCTTTTTACTACCAGTTTTGGCTCTTGCGGAGAATAAACGCGACTGTCTTCATTCACATACGGTTTCACACCAGAAACTAAAGTAATGCTGCTATCTACGTTCACTAGCGCGCCCAGTGTCACGCGGAAATGCCCCTCTTCGTCCATCGTGACATTTTCAACTGGGTAGTAGCCTGTTTCATCTTTGCTTACTTCAGGCAAGTCAATCGTTACCGAGTAGTTCTTTCCTTTGAAGGCAAAGTTTTCCAACGTGATTTGTTCAGACTGAGCCAACAAGTTATTGCGCACCCAACTTGTGATAAATGGCTTCACTTCCAACTTACCTGTTTCGGTATGGATGCCAAATAGGGTCTCTACCACCATGTTCAAGTAGCCACCCACAGACCAAAGCTGACGCTGAGAGTTAATCACTGGGCCATCCAAGCTCGGATCTTCACCATGATCACTATGGATGATGAATGACTTACCAGAAAGCCACTCTAAGTTTTCCATGTTGGATAAATTAGTTGCCGTACCACGAACCAACGATTGAATGGCATTGTTCGCTGCTGCCACATTTTGTGTTTGATGCGCGGCGCGCAAGCTGTACGCGGTAACAAATGGCCAAATTGCGCGATTATGGTACACAGGCACGTCCGGTTGTTGAGGGAAGTAAACCGGCACGCCAAACTCACTGTGTGGGTAATTGGCCATGATTTGTTTCGCCTGCGCATCACTTGCCACGCCACTGATGATCGCCAACGCTTCGCCCAACATGTCGTATTTGTCGACCGCGATGTCTTTGCCATTGTCAAACAAATAGCTTACGTACATACCGCGTTCGGCATTCCAAAACTGCTCGTTGATAGCGGTTTTTAACTGCTCAGCCCAATCGGTGTATTTGACCGCGTTGGTTGAGTCGTACTTCTCTGCCAACTTAGCCGCGAGCTGAATCGCGCGGTAGTGAACCACGTTTGTCGATAACGCTTTGCTGCTACCAATCGCATTGACATCGTTTGGCGTCCACGTTGAGTAAGTTTGCTCACGCCAATCGAGGAATGATTGCTCACCAGTGTATAAACCGGATTTCGCATCAAAAGCCGCCAGGCGATCGGCTTCAAGTGTATTACTGATAGCGTTATATGCGCGCTCAGCAAACTGGTTGTACTCTTCTCCATCCAATGCCGAAAGTAAGCGTTCTGCACCAAGCGCCCAAGTCGTACGGTCGGTACTGATTGGCCAGCTACCGCCAGTGCCCGTGTCTTGCACAATCTGCTCGCCATCGTATTGCTGATCGGTCGTATCGCGGAAAGCGGACAATTTGAAATTCAAACCATTTTGCACCCGAGTTGGATTCATCAATGCAAGCGAAAGGTCTGCTGCGTACGCCAAATCACGCGTCCATACGTAATGCCACTTCGCGCCCGTCTCAAAAACTTCCGCTTTGATTGGGTTGTTGTAGTTGTAATTGCCGTCTTTGATTTCAGAAACGGCAAGCTGGTCTAGCTCTTTCATCGTCAATGCAAACAACGCGTCAAACGCGACATCACCCGACACCACTCGCGGCCCTGTTTGCTCATTAATCACTAAGCCTTGGTCGAGCGCATCACGCAATTCTGTCGTCGTTGAAATACCAAATTCACGCAGTTCAGCTTTAGGATCTTTCACCGAGAAAATCACGGTATCACTCGAGTCATCGTAATTGGCGAACAGTTTCACTTCTTTGCTCTGATGCCCTTCATGCACCATTGAAGGGTCGAGAATCGCATCAGAGTAGTATTTTTCCGCTTCTTCTTGCGTTGCTTTCGTCACAGTCATTGTCGCGCGACTTTCATCGGCAAAGCTCACAGAAAACTTGTAATACCCTTTGTCTTCAAACGTGATCTCAGAGTTGCAGTCATCGTTCATACACGCTTCATTCGTGTCTGGTTTTGGCAGGTACTCCTGAGCTTTATCGAACGCCGCGGGCTCCTCAAAATAGGTGTATTGGATCTGCCAACCCGGATCAGCAATCTTGAACTGATTGCTACCTCGAGCAACGCGCAGTACGGTTTCGTACTCGTTATTACCCAAATAGTTTAGCTTGGCATGCTCTGCCGTGCCCCAATCCCCATTTAAACCACGTAAATATAAGTCGGCTGAAATAATTGGTTTGTCGACCGGCACTGGCGCATCAGAAGAATCTGACCCACATCCAGCAAGACCAATACAAGACGCGACAGCAAGCGCAATAAAACTCGGTTTCATGTTCATCCCTTAGATTGTTGTTTTGGCGACAGTCTAAAGAACACCCTTTTGATGGGAAAATAGGAAGTCAGGAGCGAGCTATAGATAACATCTATACGTCAAACCCCAACAGTGATGTAGATCTATGAAATGGGCATAATTTCAATCAAATGAGATTACAGATTTGTGATTTATAAATGAAATTGTGCAAAATACCCCTCGTTCTTAGAGGGGAAAGAAAATGGACAAATCTCTGCAGCAATTTTTACTGGTTGCACGCTGCCAAAGCATCAGTGCTGCGGCAAGAATGGCAGGTTTAAGCCAGCCAACGGTAACAAGCAATTTAAAGAAGCTGGAAGAGAATCTCGGCGTGACGCTGTTTGAACGTCACCCTAATGGCATGGTATTGACCGAATACGGACGCATCCTCTATCGCCATAGCAACGCGATGCAGCATGAATACAACCAAATGATGCAAAGCATTGATGAACGGAAACAATACCAAGTCGGAAAAATTAAAATGGGTACTGGCGATGCGTGGTGGCCGCTGTTCGTCAAAAAAGCACTCAATGAACATCTGAGCAAGCAGCCATCGGCATCTACGCACGTCGAATTTGGCAACCACTTAGGCTTGATGGATTCATTAATCAGCGAACAGATTGAATTCTTCATCGGCCACGAGATTGTCGGCTTGTCGTCTAAATGTGATGTTACGTTTATTCCGCTATTTCAAACGGTTGATGCCTATTTTGTTTCCCCAAACCACCCACTTCTAGGGAAAACCGTCACCGAAGATATGCTGCACGAATACCCCGCTCTTTCGGTCACTTATGACGCGAAGAAATTCGCTCACGTCATCGATAACCCAATCCCGAAGCAAAATGAACGCGAAAGGCAGCAACTGGATGACAGACCGACTTACGAAGTGGATTCTCTGCTCGCCAGTATTGATGTACTGAAAGAAAGCGTCGCGGTGATGTCTTATACCGGCCACCTCAAACCGTATTTGGAATCCTTTGGCTTACGATGCTTAACCATGGAAAACGAACCAAACCCTGGCACCGTCGGGATTTATCGCCACCGCCGAGAAACCTCTGAATCGCATCTAGATCTGATTGCTGGCATCACTCAGCGCGCTAAATTGCTCAACTAGAAAGTCCAAAAACAGGCGAACTCTTTTCGGTTGATATTGGCGGCTTTGATAAATGACATGTAGATCCGCTTCAGCGCCTTGCGAAAAGGCGCTGAAGTTTTTCATATACCCATCCAAAACCGTTACTAAACGTTGTTTTTTGAGGTCTTGCTGAATATCTAAAATCGATTTCAATGCAATCCCCGCACCGTCCAACGCCCATTGTCGAATCACTTCACCATCATCAGAAAATCGCTTTGGCGTGACCGTGATCGTTTGGTGAGACTCTTCATCTTTAAAGTGCCACGTTTTTAATTCTTCATTGCTGCGCACCATCGCTAAGCAGCGATGATCCGCGAGATCTTGTGGGCAGTTTGGGACACCTTGCTTCGACAAATAATCAGGTGACGCACACAGCACACGTTGACTCGATGCCAGCTTGCGCGAGATGAGATTACTGTCCGCTAACTCACCGTAACGAATCACTAAATCGAGCCCCGATTCAGCCAAGTTCGATAAATTGTCATTAAGATAAAGATAAGGCGTCACATCCGGATATTGCTCAGAAAAAGCCGACACCATCGGCGAAATAATTTGTTTGCCAATATCTCGTGGAGCTGAAATTTTCAACGTTCCGCGCACTTCCGAAATACCCGTTTGCAGTAAGTTTTCCGTCTCTTTCACGCTATCAATGATGTTCAGACAAGCTTGATGGTACATTGCCCCTGCGTCCGTGAGTGATACGTGGCGTGTGCTTCGGTTGAGCAGCTTTACGCCATAGCGTTCTTCTATCGCTTGCAGCCTTGCCGTTACCGTCGCTGGAGACAAACCTAACTCCCTTCCCGCCGCTGCCAGACCTTGATGTTGAACGATGCTGACAAACAACGTCATATCCGAAAACTTATCCATCTTCGCGCCCTTATTATTTGAAAAAACTGAATAATCAATTCAGATATTACCCAATTATCAAATTAAGTCGAATCCATATACTGACCCTATCGACATTGTTTAGACCCAGAACATTATGTGACAGGGCAAAGTTAAACGCCGTAACGCTGTTCAACGCACAACAACACGCCCTGCCCAGCCAAGAGATAGGAAACAAAAAATGAAACTGTACATTTATGAACATTGCCCCTTTAGCGCCCGCGTCCGTTTTGTTGCAGGCATGCTGAATATTCAACTCGACGTCATCAACATTGCTTATGACGACGAGAGCACCACCACAAACATCATCGGCGCAAAACAAGTTCCTCTTTTGATCAAAGACGATGGTGAAGCCATGGCGGAAAGCTTAGACATCATCAACTACTTCCTTGAATTGGCATCTTCCAATGAAAGCAGCCAACCCTCAGCACTGATTTTAGACTGGCAAAAACAAGCGTTTTTACCGCTACAAAAAGTCGGATATCCGCGTTGGTCAAACATGACGTTACCAGAATTTGCAACAGAAACAGCTAAACAAGCATGGCGTGCAAAAAAAGAAACCGAAGCGTTAAATTTTGAAGCCTTGATTAACGATACACCTGCGATTGCGAAAGAAGTCGCCGCTTTGATAGAACAAACCAAACCCTTGCTCAACCTAAGTTCAGAAAAGCAAACGTCACTGGTTGATCAAGCCATTATGTTTTCCATTCTACGCGGCTTTTTCAGTGCGCCCGAAGTACAATGGGATCCAGCCGTACTTCACTGGATGGCAACCGCTCGTAAAGCGACCAACGTGCCAGTGCTTATCTAAGGAGCGCATCATGAAACAAAGAACAAATAAGCTGTTTGAACCAGCTCAACTGAAAGCGTTGTCACTACAAAACCGCATTGTCATGGCACCAATGACCCGCGCACGCACCACTCAGCCGGGCAACATCCCGAATGAGATGATGGCAACGTATTATCAACAGCGCGCTTCTGCCGGGCTGATCATTACCGAAGCCACACAAATTTCGGACGATTCTCAAGGCTATTCGTTCACACCTGGCGTTTACACCGATGCGCAAGTGGCGGGCTGGCAAGGTGTGACCCAAGCGGTCAAATCACAAGGCGCAGTGATGTTTTGTCAGCTATGGCATGTGGGCAGAGTATCTCACCCAACAATCCAAAATGGTGAACAACCTATCGCGCCATCTGCGCTCGCTCCGGTAGAGACGCAAGTTTGGATTGCGGATGAACAAGGCAACGGCAATATGGTCGATTGTGTTGAGCCACGCGCCATGACACAAGCGGACATCAACCGAGTTGTCGGTGATTTCGCGAACGCAGCCAAACGCGCTATTGAATCGGGTTTTGATGGTGTAGAAATCCACGGCGGGAATGGGTATCTGATAGACCAGTTCTTAAGAACCAATTCAAACCATCGAACAGACAACTACGGCGGTTCACGAGAAAATCGTATCCGTTTTCTTATCGAAGTAGTGGATGCAGTTATCGCCGCTGTTGGTGCGCATCGAGTTGGAGTGAGATTGGCACCATTCATTACGTTTAAAGATATGGACTGCCCAGATATCGTGCCAACGATCTTAGAGGCATCAAAACAGCTACAGGAGCGCGACATTGCCTACTTGCACTTGTCCGAGGCCGATTGGGCCGATGCACCAACGATTCCAGAGACGTTCCGAATCGAACTTAGAAAGCGCTTTCGCAACGCTATCATTGTCGCAGGTCGCTACGATCCTCAACGAGCAAACGAAGTATTAGAGAAAGGCTACGCGGATCTTGTCGCATTCGGACGGCCATTCGTAGCAAACCCAGACTTAGTCTCTCGCTTGCAACATCACCATCCGTTGGCAGAACTCGATGGCTCAACGTTGTTTGGCGGAAACGAACGAGGCTACACCGATTACCCTGCTCTGCAACAGGAATGCGCAGAACAGGCCTAACAAAAAAAGCCCCAACCTAGCTGCTACGGTTGGGGCTGTCACCAAACTAAAATTGGTTTTAGCTAGCTTAATCTGGCTAAGAGTTAAATCACTTCTAACGCGCCGCTGCGCCAAGGTTCGATAACCACTTTGATGTGGTCATTGGGAGTCATTAACTGTCTAAACGCATCTTCCACACCATCGATCCCTACTTTGGCAGTGAGCATTTTCTGCCAAGGCAACTTATGTTCGGCAATCGCTTGTAGGCATTGCTCAAACTCGTGCGGTTGATAGTAGTAAGAGAATCTCAAGTCGAGCTCTTTTACCGTCGCGTACGCGTAGTTAATGATTGCGGGTGTCGTATGGATACCCGAGATGACGATTCGCGCTCGGGCAGGAGCGCGGCGCAGAAAATCGTCAATCAAGGTATGCTTGCCAACACACTCATAAATGACCAGGCGTGAATTCATCGCGTACTGTGCCCCGACGGCGATCTCCTCTTCCTTGGTCGGGTTGATCAATCGATTTGCGCCAAACTCGCTGGCAAGTTGCAGCTTTTCTTCCTGAAGATCGACCGCAAGAATATTGCTGACGCCACGTTGTTTCAGTGCAGCAATCACCGCCAGCCCTATAGGGCCGCAACCGACAACCAGCGCTGTTTCTTCCGTTTCGATTTCACTGCGGTTGACCGCGTGCAAACCGACCGCTAGTGGTTCGGTTAATGCCGCCGCCTCAGACGGCATTCCGTCTGGCACAGGTAGCAATAACGCTTCATCAAGCAGGAAGTACTCAGAGTAAGCGCCATAAGTACCCGGAGTAACACCAACGCCCGCGCCATTTTGGCTGAGCAACATCGGCACTGAGGTGACTCGGCTACCAACGGACAACGTTTGCTGCGTATCGGCACCGTATTCGATAATTTCCGCACAGAACTCATGCCCCAACATCACTTGAGCGTGCTCACCGGCTTCATCAGGCATCAACCCGAGCTGGTGGAATACATCAAATACCTCATCCGCGTGTCGAGTAATGTGAAGGTCGGAGCCACAAATGCCACAAGCTAGACTACGAACCAACACTTGTCCCGCTGCAGGTTGAGGGATTGCGACTTGCTTCAGGCGGACACTACCATCCTGCATTATGATACTGTTCATCTGTTGCATGGGGTTACTCCGCTAGCTCATCGCTTAGGCCAGCAATCGCACCCGGTTTGATGTAGCGCGCAGTGAAGCCTTGTGCTTTGGCAGCGGCAACCACCACTTGCTCAATCCAACCTGCATCCATAATGTTGATGAAGTTACCCTCTTCGTCAAAGTTAATGTTCGCACCTTGGATCACCATAAAGCCATCAGCACCACCCGACTCTTCTGGACAGTGAAAGGTATGAATCGAACCACCTGGCTCATACAAATAACTACCAGCGGTTTGGACTTGTTTTGGGTATTCAATGTAGTGCCAAGCGCCACTCAGTGTATAGAAATGCACCACACCAGTGTGGAAGTGCTTAGGTAAAGTCACGCCCGGTTTGAACTTGGCGCGAATCACCCAAGTCCCGTTTTCTGGATCAAGAAACAGGGGATAAACATCCACACCCGGTAATGCGTCTTTGATGATCGACTCTTCATTGGTATTAAGAGTTAATAAGAAATCTTGGTGCTGAATAACTTCTGGTAATGACATAACTTACATCCTCGCTATTGCTGTAATGTGGCGTACTCGCCTATCCCATAAGTGGGTACTTAAAATTCTCGAAACCGTCAGATGCGCTGATGGTACAACCGTTGATACAGTTGGCTTTCTCGCTGACCAGAAACGCCACCACATCAGCAATCTCTTCTGGTTGTGTGAAGTTTTGACGCATCTGTTCTTTGCGGATGTGGTCCCACAGGCCAATCTCTTCGTATTGCCTTAACATCGGAGTATCAACGCGTCCCGGAGCGACAGCGCAAACACGAATACCCAATGGTGCGAGTTCTAATGCGGCGCATTTGGTCATCATATCGACTGCGGCTTTACTGACGTTGTAGGTAAAGGTCATCTCAGACGCCATTCGTGCGTAAACAGAAGAAGTATTGAGGATCACGCCCGGCGTGCCTTGCGCTTGGAATTGTCTTCCAGAGGCAAGAATGCCGTAGTAGACGCCATTTTGGTTGACCTTAGAGATCGGCTCAAAATCGGCAATTGGGTCGTGGTCAAGCAGAGGTTTCGGTGCACCGATGCCCGCGTTGTTGACCATGATGTCAAGTGAGCCAAATAGTTCGACCGCGTACTTCACCATGGCTTCGACTTGTTGGTAATCGGTAACGTCCGCAACAAAGGTTTCCAACTGCTTAGGGGCAAAACTTGCGTACATTTGCAGTGATTGCTCTGAAATATCGACAGCAAGCACTTTGGCTCCTTGCTCTCTTAGCTTTGCAATAATAGCTTGCCCAATTCCACCCGCAGCGCCAGTCACGATGGCAGTTTTATTGATAAGTTCCATACAGCTTCTCATCCATGCGTTGTTGTTATCGAAATGTAACTTAGATCAACTCACTGGCACTCACTTGACCTTTTACGAAGTAAATTTGATATATTGCGATTTACAACCTGTTAACATTTTAAAATCGAGACATGTATATCGTACGAAGTGGCGCTGCTGATAAATTTGATAGCTTGGTTTCAGAATTAGGTCAGAATCCGCAAGAGATAATGGCCGCTGTTGGCCTGTCTGCCGCGCAGTTTCGCGATCCCGATACCTATCTCGCCTACCCTAGGTTGGCTGAATTACTGGAAGAAGCGGCTGCTCGTTGTCAGCAACCGTTGTTTGGTGCGTTACTCGCTGAGCGTCAAAACCTACAAAGCTTGGGGGACTTACCAATGCTGGTTTCTCGCGCGGAAACGGTTGGTGCTGCCTTGGCGCGGGTGAATGATTTTCTCTATCTACATTCGTCAGGGGTAACTCTCAACATGACGCCACAAGATGATTGGGTACGGTTGTCGCTCAATATTGATGTGCACAGCGAACGAGGTATCGCGCAGTTGATGCAGCTCAGTGTGTCGCATCTGGCGATGTTTGTTGCGAGCTTACTTGATATTGAAGCAAGTCACTTCGCGCTACATTTGACTCAACACGCAACATTGGAAGTAGAAAAAAGCAAGTTTGCCCAGCAGAACAAACTGCGTTTCGGTGATAAGTTTGACGGTATCCTACTTAAAGCGACTCTGCTTAACGCTAAGAACCACCAAGATGAAGACGCACTAGAGCGCCATTTTCAACAGCACCTCAAAGAGCTGCAAACCCGTTACCCCAACAATCTCAGTGACCAAGCAGCAAACATGATTGGCCGTCTGCTCTCAACCGGAGAATGCAGCGTTGAGCGCGTTGCAAGAGCGTTGGACCTGCATCCGAGAATGCTGCAAAACAAGCTGAAACAACAGGGCACAAATTATCGGCAGCTTTTACAACAAGTGCGTCAGGATTTCGCCGAACAGCGATTGCATGAGAATATTCAGAGTATTACCGATATCGCGTTGCAACTGGGCTATGCAGAAACTGCGGTCTTCAGCCGCCACTTTCGTCGCTGGACGGGAAAATCGCCAAGGCAATGGCGACAAGAAAAAACTCAGTTACAAACGTTTAAGCCCATCAGTTAAAAGCATAAATAACCTATCGTTCAAACCAAAAAGTGTGAGGTGGGAGGGTTGGTATCGAGAATTTCAGCAATCACAGATAACCCGTGTTTGATGTAGCCTCGGTTTGTTTCTGCTCCCAAGCTGATTCGCACGTAAGGCATTGGCTGATTAGTATCGAGAACAAACGGTTTATATCCAGTGATCTGCACCCCTGAACGCTTAGCCGAAGCAACCAGATCATCGCTATTCCACTGCTCGGGTAGTCTCAACCAAATGTGCTGTCCATTCGGGTGCGAGCTATAAACATGCCCTTCTAAAGCGGCTTTTGCTATTCGCTGTCGCTTGGCAAACTCATTGACTTGAAAGCGAATAAGTCGATTTAACGTACCGTTTTCGATCCACAAATGAGCAACTTCAAATGGTAATGGAGTCGCAGACCAACTCGTTGCCGCTAAACGACCAATCGCGTGCTGCAAAAAATGACGTGGGACCGTCAGATAGCCAGTGCGCATGCCTGGCGCTACAACTTTGGTTAAACTGGTGACATAGAAAGCTTGTTCGGGTAACAATGTGGCAAGGGGTGGGACACGGTTAGGTTCTAGTGCTCCATACACGTCATCTTCAATTACATAGATGTCGTATTGCTGCGCAATATTCGCTATCGCCTCTCGGCGTTCAACATCCATATGCGCACTAGTCGGGTTAGCCATGCTCGGTGTGCAACACAATACCTTGATTGGTTTGTGTTTACATGCCCATTCAAATGCATCCGGCGTTATACCAAACTCATCCATTTCAAGTGGTTGCAACTTAAATCCAAGCATTCTCGAGCGAGAGATCAAGCCATGATCAACCAAGTGACCACAAGCAACTAAATCACCGTGTTCAACAACTGTGCTTAAAGCCAACGTTAAACCATGGCATGCACCATTTGTGAGTAATATTTGATCGGCCCCCACATCCAGCCCTTGGCTACTTAGAAATCGTACTCCTGACTCAATATGATGAGGCTGACCTGTTACCGGCTTTGCTTTACTGATCAAACCACGATTGTTTGTTTGCCCAGCAATCTCCATTAACGCCTGATTAAAAAGCGTAATGTGGCGATCGGTCACCACTGGATGTGCAATCGACATATCAATTTCATCCGGCGTTTCTTTCATCTCTTGTGTCAGCATGAACTCCGTGTCCGTACTTTCATCCACAAAACCTGATTTGACAAAAGTACCATTCCCAACCCAAGACTCGATCGCCCCTTTTTTCTCTGCATAACCATATGCATGGCTCACCGTTTGTACGCTGACGCCAATTTGCTCTGCAAACTCACGATGTGTGGGTAATCGAGTTCCCGGTTTTAGATAACCACTGCGGACACATTCGACAAGATAGTTACCAATGGAGATGTATTTAGCGGTGCCTGGCCGAATGATCGGGTTCAAAGAAATTGTCATGACACAATATTTTAATTGATTCATTTTTAACGCTCATTGTAACTTCCATTTAACAAATGGCGAACTTTAACTCACAAAACGAGGTGAAATGCACAAAAATAAACCACAATTGTAATGATTGACATGAAATGTATGGGTTAAACAAACATGTTAAACAGCATCGTTCAATCCAAATACAACCCCAGAGGTAAATTGCAATCATTTTTAACGCAGATCTGGCTAGCTGGTAGAAGGTAGAAATACCTCAGCGTCTCCGAAGGCCCATAAGGCGTCGGATTTCTAACAAGGAGAAAATATGAGAGGCGTTGCTTTGCATTTTACACTGGATGAGTTCCAGGATCGGTTAACGAAAGTTCGGCAATCGATGGAAGAAAGAGAATTGGATGTCCTTATCATTCATGACCCTTCTAACATGGCGTGGCTGACAGGCTATGATGGGTGGTCTTTTTACGTGCCACAATGTGTCGTTGTTGGTCCATCTGATGAGCCAGTTTGGTTTGGACGCTGCCAAGATGCCAACGGAGCATACAGGACTGCGTATATGTCGGCAGAAAACATCACCTACTATCCAGACCATTATGTAATGAATCCGCCGCTACACCCGATGGATTTCCTGGTCGAAGCCGTACTGGCTCCGCGCCTTTGGGATCGTGGTCGCATCGGTGTAGAAAAAGATAACTATTACTTTAGCGCCACCGCTTACGAATCACTCACCACGCACCTACCGAATGCTCAACTTCTCGATGCAACTGGACTAGTCAACTGGTGCCGCGCCGTTAAATCCGATCAAGAACTGGCGTACATGTACCGTGCCGCTCGCATTGTTGAAAATATGCACCGTGTCGCGTTCGACATGATTGAACCAGGATTACCGAAACACCACCTTGTTGCCGAGATTAACCGCCAAGCCGTGCTCGGGCATGAAGACCACTTTGGCGATTACACCGCGATTGTGCCGCTTTTGCCATCAGGTTCTGATGCTTCCGCACCTCACCTGACTTGGGATGACAGACCCTTCAAGAAAGGCGAAGGGACGTTTTTTGAAATCGCAGGGGCGCACCGCCGTTACCATTGCCCACTCTCTCGCACTATTTTTCTTGGCGAGCCTGACGACAAGTTTAAACGAGCCGACGAAGCCCTAACTCTAGGACTTGAAGCGGGCTTGAAAGTGGCAAAGCCCGGAAATACCTGCGCCGACATCGCCAATGCACTAAACCAGGTTCTCGATAAAGCGGGATTCTCACGCGAAGGCGCCCGTTGTGGCTATCCAATAGGTTTGAGCTACCCGCCAGATTGGGGGGAACGAACCATGAGTTTGCGAGACACCGATAAAACCATCTTGAGAGAAGGTATGACATTCCATTTTATGCCGGGGCTGTGGTTCAAAGATTGGGGGTTAGAAACAACGGAAAGTATCGTCATTACCCATGATGGAGCAAAAACGCTGTGTGACTTTCCACGCCACTTATTTGTTAAACACTAATTTTTCAAACCTTAAGCTCTGTTGAGCCAGGTCTGAGAACTAAAAGGACTTGATATGCAAAAAAGCTCGATCACAGCCACCATAGACTTTGACCGAGAAGGTGTACAGCACGGCTTTTTAACGCTGCCCTATTCACATGACGACTCCGCTTGGGGCAGTATTATGATACCTATCACCGTGATCAAAAATGGTCACGGACCAACCGCACTGCTTACTGGCGGTAATCACGGAGACGAATACGAAGGCATCACCAGCCTGCTAAAATTGACGAACTCGCTTCAGGCAGATCAAATCCAAGGTCGTGTCATTATTGTACCCATGATGAACTTACCTGCGGTACAAAATGCCTCACGTACGTCGTTTATCGATAAAGGGAATTTAAATCGCAGCTTTCCCGGCAACCCCATAGGCACAGTGACCGAGAAAATTGCGGATTATTTTACTCGTTACCTAGTTCCTAAGTGCGATTTTGCGTTAGACATTCACTCAGGTGGTAAAACGTTAGATATCGTGCCGTTCGCCGCTGCCCATCGTCTCGACAATCTCGATCAAGAAGAAGCCTGCATATTAGGTGCAAAACTGTTTGGCGCACCTTACACCATGATCTTGCTCGAAATGGACGCCACCAGCCTGTATGACACTGCCGTGGAGTCTCAGGGAAAAATCTTTGTTACCACCGAACTAAGAGGAGGCGGAACCAGCACTCCAGAAACCATCGCTTATTCCGACCGTGGCATTCGCAACTTCTTACGCTTCTCAGGCAACTTGCCCGGTGACTACGAACAACCAACCCAACCAACTAAGTTATTAGATATGCCTGATGCAAGTTGTTATGTGCAAAGCCAGCACCACGGCATCACAGAATACTTATTTGATCTTGGCGATACCGTCAAAAAGGGCGATGTATTAGTGAGAATCTTCTCGACCGAGCGCACAGGTACCGCCCCCGTTGAGTACAAGTCACAGCGCAATGGTATTTTCGCGGCGCGTCGTTTTCCTGCTATGGTGAATATCGGTGACACTATCGCAGTTATAGCCGAAGACTGCGGCGAGATAGGCTGATTGAAAAGCCAACTAAAGAAATCAAAACAAATGGCATACCAGAAGCAAACTGGAAAGCACCTTATAACAGCGACCAGTCATCAGCCTTTCATGAAATGATTAGTATTCTACAGGGAGACTCATTATGCGCCTCGATCGCTACGACGTAAAAATTCTACAAATACTTCATGATAATGGTCGTATCACCAAATCTCACCTTGCCGAGGCCATCAACCTATCCGTGAGCCCTTGCTGGGAGCGCGTCAAAAAACTGGAAGAAGCAGGCATCATTGAAGGCTACGGAGCAAGAGTAAATACCGATATTTTGTTCAAACGAACGTCGGTTATGGTTGAAGTTACGCTCAAAGAACACAACGCCCAAGCGTTCAAACGCTTCGAGCAACTGGTTCAACATTCACCAGAAGTCACTGATTGCTATGCCACGGGCGGTGGTGTCGATTACATCCTTAAAATTCAGTCAGAAGATATCGACCAATATCAGCGGCTTATCGACAACTGGTTAGACTCAGATGTGGGCATTGAGCGCTACTTTACTTACATTGTGACAAAAACAATCAAACGTGATGCGGGCACATTCGAAGTAAACCAAAACGCTTTGTTATAAAAGGGAAAATGCGCATCAGACGTGAACAGAAAAAACACCATATTTAACGGCACTAAAAAGAAAGTTCTGACGTTTTAAACCTCGGTATCAGAAATTATTTCGGTCACTTCTCCATTACAGTTTCATTATGGACAACGATGCTGGGAGAAGGACTCATGACAGCACTGCACAGCTTACATGCAGAGGAATTAAAAGCCTCGCACGACATGATGGCGATAATGAAAGACGTACGTTTGGTGAGAGGTTTAGCGTACGTAAATGGCAAATGGGTAAGTGGTGATCAATTTCATCCGGTGGATAATCCAGCAGATGGCACGGTCATCGGTTACATCACTAAGCTTTCTCAGCAACAACTCTATCAAGCGATTGATGAAGCCGACCAAGCCTTTCGTCAATGGCGAAAAATGCAAGCAGAAGAGCGCGCTGAAATTCTCATGCGTTGGCACGACCTGATTCTAGAATCAAAGCAAGATCTTGCTCATTTGATGGTGATGGAGCAAGGAAAAATACTAGGTGATGCTGTAGGTGAGATTGACTACGGCGCATCCTTTGTTCGTTGGTTTGCCGAAGAATCACGCCGCTGTTATGGCGAAACCATCCCAAGTCATATTCCGAATGCGCAGCTATCAACGGTGCGCGAGCCAATTGGTGTCGCAGCACTGATTACGCCATGGAACTTTCCTAATGCCATGATCACACGCAAAGCCGCAGCCGCACTAGCAATAGGCTGTCCGGTGCTCATTAAGCCCGCCAGTGAAACGCCTTTTTCTGCGTTAGCGTTGGCAGAGTTAGCAGACCGAGCTGGCTTTCCACCTGGTGTATTTAACGTGATCACTGGCGATGCGGTGATGGTGTCACAAACCTTGTGTCACTCCGATAAAGTCAAAGCGCTCTCGTTCACAGGCTCAACTCGAGTAGGCAAACTATTGCTACGCGACGCGGCACAAACCGTGAAGAAGTGCAGTATGGAGCTAGGTGGTAACGCCCCTTTCATCGTGCTGCCAGATATGGATGTCGAGCAAGCAGCCAAAGCCGCCGTGGATGCGAAGTTTCAAACCGCAGGACAAGACTGCTTGGCCGCAAACCGTATTTTCGTCCCTGACGATAAGTACGAAGCGTTTTTGGAAGCGTTTGCCAAAGAAATGAGCCACATCGTTTTGGGCAATGGCTTAGACGAAAAAACCACCATGGGACCACTTATTAATCGCACTGCGGTGGATAAAGCGCATGATTTGGTGCGTGACGCGCTCGACAAAGGCGCGCGATTGGTAGCGGGATACCACCAGCCCGTACCAGGCGAAAACTTCTTCGCGCCGACATTGCTAGCCGATGTAACCCCTGAAATGGCGGTGTATCGCGAAGAGAATTTTTGTCCTGTGGCAGGCGTATTGCCTTACCAAGACTTAGATACCGTGATTGAAATGAGCAACGACACTGAATACGGCTTAGCTGCCTATGTTTATGGTCACGATATCCACCAAATTTGGCACTGCATGCGCGGTTTGGAGTTTGGCATGGTGAGCGTGAACTCCGTCAAAATGACAGGGCACCCTATCCCATTCGGCGGCGTGAAACAGTCTGGTCTTGGACGAGAAGGAAGCCGTCACGGATTTGAAGAATACAGCGAAATCAAATACTGCTGCTTAGGCGCTTTACCAACCGTCAGTGGCAGTTGAGACACGAAATATGGATATCCAATTATTCGAGGAGAAGGATCATGAGTAACAAAACCCAACAACTTTTAGAGATCGATCGTCAGAGAGTATTTCATGCCTCAACCCACCTAAAGCAGTATGCGGCCGGGGAGCTTCCGGGAAGAATTATCTCGAGCGGAAGCGGAATACGCATCACCGATTCAGAAGGCATCGAGCTGATAGACGGCTTTGCCGGGTTGTATTGTGTAAACATTGGCTATGGCAGGACCGAAATGGCCGATGCGATTTATGAGCAAGCCAAAGAACTGGCGTACTACCACACGTACGTCGGTCATACGAACGAAGCGCTCGTGACACTGTCAGATCGCATCATCAAAATGGCGCCTGAAGGCATGAGCAGAGTTTACTACGGCATGTCAGGCAGCGACGCGAACGAAACTCAACTTAAGTTGGTGTGGTATTACAACAATGCTCGTGGTCTACCAGAGAAGAAAAAAATCATTTCGCGTGACCGCGGCTACCATGGTTCAAGTATCGCGTCCGGTTCAATGACAGGTTTGCCGCTGTTCCACGCCCATTTTGATTTACCACTTGAGCGCATCAAACACACCATCGCGCCATATTATTATCGCCGTGAAGACGAGAGTATGTCTGAGCTCGAATTCTCTCAATATTGCGCAGATCAACTCGAAGCGATGATCTTGGAAGAAGGCCCAGAAACGGTAGCAGCAATGATTGCAGAACCAGTGCTCGGTACTGGCGGTATTGTGCCACCACCAGCAGGGTACTGGCAGGCGATTCGCAAAGTACTCGACAAATACGATGTACTCTTGATTGCGGATGAAGTGGTGTGTGGCTTTGGTCGCCTCGGCTCCGATTTTGGCTCACTCCACTACGACATGAAACCAGATCTCATCACGGTAGCGAAAGGGTTAACCTCAGCGTATCAACCGCTGTCTGGCGTGATCGTCGGTGAACGAGTTTGGAGTGTGCTAGAAAACGGCACCGACCAATGGGGCGCTATCGGACACGGTTATACCTACTCTGGTCACCCAATGGGAGCGGCAGCTGCGAACTGCAACCTCGATATCATTGAACGTGAAGGCTTAGTGCAAAACGCGGCCGAAGTCGGCGCTTACTTGCAGCAACGTATGGCAGAGACGTTTAACGATCATCCATTAGTCGGTGATACTCGTGGCGTTGGCTTGTTGCATGCGTTGGAGTTTTCTTCAGACAAGCTTCGCCGAGCACACTTTGATCCAAACTTGAAAGTAGGCCCGCAAATCGCGGCGGCCTGTTTAGAGCAAGGCTTAATCGCTCGCGCTATGCCACATGGTGACATCCTCGGTTTTGCTCCACCGCTTATCGCGAATCGCAACGATATAGACACCATTGTCGACAAAGCGCATCAAGCGGTAAACAAAGTGATGGATAACCTCGTCACATCTAAACAGTGGCAGCCATAACCCACCTAGATTTCAGTAATGCTCGCGGGCTTTGGAGAAGGCCCGCTTTGCACTTTCCATTAAAGAGATAACAAGCCAACCAAACATTTTAGACCCATAGAAAGCACTATTATTTACTACAAGTGGCAATAGTGGGTAAAATGCCCAAAATTGCGCACTAACTGGATAAAACATGGCAAAACTTACCCTTCAAGAACAAATGCTGAAAGCTGGCTTAGTTAATGAAAAGAAACTAAAGAAAGCGAAGAAAGGCTCTAAAAAATCACGCGTTCAAGCACGCGAAGTAAAAGCGGCGGTTGAAGAGAATAAACGCCAACAGTTAGAGCGTGATAAACAATTGAGCGAGCAACAAAATGCTGAGCGATTAAATAAAGAGATCAAAGCGCAGATCAATCAATTGATTGAGATGAACAAGATCGACTTAAAAGATGGCGACATCAAATACAACTTCACTCACGGTACGCTAGTGAAATCACTTTATGTAGATTCACTTATCCGCGAGCAGTTGATCAAAGGTATTTTGGCAATCGCAATTGTTGGTGAAAGCTATGTTGTCATTCCACGTGGAGTAGCGAATAAAATTGCTCAACGTGATGAGTCCGTCATCATCGAACAAAAAGAACCTGAATCGGACATTCCAGCAGAAGACGATCCATACGCAGATTTCGTCGTGCCTGACGATTTGATGTGGTAACAATAAATTAATCGATGCATTAACGAAAAGAGCCGCTGATGTAACATCAGCGGCTTTTTTTATAGAAAAATAATCTACAGAGATGATGTGTTGTTATTGCTTACTTAGTAGCAAATTCGCCCCTGATGCGGCTAAAAACAACGAACATCCGCGATTGAAACGTTTCGCCATTTTTGGATTTGAAAACCAGTGTCTCAAGTACAAACCAAAGATGGCATAAATTGAAATGGCGACCATTTCTAATATCAAAAACGTCGAGCCAAGGGCAAAAAACTGCTCTTGAACGTTGGCACTGGCATCAACAAATTGCGGCAAGAATGCAGTAAAAATAAGAATCGCTTTCGGGTTGCCAGCAGCAAGCGTAAATTCTTGCTTCGCAAGTCCTGCGTAGTTGCGCGAATTGTCTAAGTCAGAGATCGGGCTGGACTCTGAGCGCCAAAGGTTAAACGCAATCCACAGTAGATACAGCGCCCCTACCAGCTTTATTGCCAAAAATAGCATTTCCGACGTATACAAAATCACAGCCAGACCTGATGCAGACAACGCAATCATCGCTGAAAAAGCAGCAATTCTGCCTAAACTGGCCGTAAACGCGGCCCTAAAGCCGTAACAACGAGCATTATTCATTGCCAATAAATTGTTTGGGCCTGGAGCCATATTTAGAGCAAAGCAAGCAGGAATAAAAAGGAGAAGCTGCCAAATATCCATAATAAAATGGTCTTAGTGAGTGATTTTGATCGGTACCCTAACATCTGTTAATAAAGTGAGTAAACCACAAACCGATCTTAAAGCAACTCAGCATCAAATCGTGCCGTGCGAGCTTGAACTAACGTGCAGTTCGTTTCAGCCATCAGCTCCGCTAAGGTGATGTTTGGGTTTTGTCTCACCAAACGTATCAACTTCACGTCCAAAGGTTCCAATTTGTCTTGGTGAGCAAGTAGAGCTTGTTCGATTTTGTTGATCGCAAATCGCATCGTCTCTGCTTCTTCGTTTTTGAGATGCTCTAAAAACGCTTTTACATCCAAAGCCTCGCCCGAGATTTGCCAGTGACGAGATCGTCTAATTCGCTTAAGATCGCACTGTTTTTCTGCTGCGAGTGTTTTCGCTCGCTTGGCATGGTCGCCCCCAATACGGTGAATCAAGGATGGGAGCGAAATCGTAATCTTCGTCTCTTTCATGGCCTTTTCTTTCATCGTCTTAGCCCTCAACCACCGACACATTCTCGCCAACCCAAGCCAACAACTGTTTTGCCGCTTTGGATAACACCTGATTTTGACGCACGATGTAGCCGAAATCAGTGTTTGGAAAACTTGGCAAAGGCGTAACTTCACGAGAAAGCTTTAATCTCGGATCGAGCGAGAAATCCGGCACAATAGCAGTCCCAAACCCCGCTTCCGCCCAGTCGATTTGTGCTTCTACACTGCCCACTTCCATCACGCGATGCTTAGGCAGATTTAGCTCAGGTAAAGACGCATCAATCAGCTCTCGGGTTCGAGTATCGTGCCCTAGCAGGATTAGCGTCTGGCTCTCTTTTCGATTGTCTTGCCACTCAAAAATGTTATCGCCAAACGCACACCAGTGAATTTGCGTGAGAGGCGTGAAATGCAGCGGTTGACTCTCTTTTTGTGCGATAACAAAGCCGATATCGGCACGCGCACTTTTCACCAAATCCACCGCTTGAGAAGATGTGGTGTTGAACAATGCCAAGTCGATCCCCGGATATTCACTTTTGAATTGCTGAAATGGTTTGATAAGCAGTAAACGTGAAACAATATCGCTCGCCGCAATAGAAAGCGTCCCCTGCGTAAGATCGTTGATGGCATTGAGATCTGACTGACAAATTTGCAGCTCATTGAGCATCCGCTGCGCCGTAGCTAACAAACGCTTCCCCGCTTGCGTCAACTGCACGGGATTTCGCTCAATCAATTTCGTGCGCGTGGCTTGCTCCAACTGCTTGATATGCAAACTTACGTTCGGCTGCGTCATGTGCAGTTCCGTCGCTGTTTTACCAAAGTGTTTTACCTCTGCAAGAGTGACGAAGGTTCGCAGCCAGTTCAAATCTAACATTGCCAATTCCGATATGAGATTCTTATCAAGTTAATGAGTATAATTAATTTCTCTTATTATGGCGAACGTCTTAAGATTTTTGCATCTGTTTTTGGAGATTAAATTATGTCGTCTATCGTTGTTGTGGGTGCAAACTGGGGTGATGAAGGCAAAGGCCGCATCGTTGACTTTTTGGCAGAGCAAGCTTCTGCGAGCATTCGTTTCCAAGGTGGTAACAACGCGGGTCACACCGTGGTTAACGATCTAGGTACGTTTAAGCTGCACCAGCTACCAAGTGGCGTATTCAACCCAGACTGTTTGGCAGTGTTAGGTCCGGGTATGGTCATCAGCCCTGCGTTGCTGTCTCAGGAGATTGCGGAAGTTGAAGAAGCGGGCGTAAAAGTGAATATGTGCATCTCTGATCGCGCAACACTGTGTCTACCTCTACACGCACTAGAAGATACGCTAGAAGAACAACGTTTAGGCGACAAAGCATACGGTTCAACTCGTCAAGGTATTGCACCTGCGTATGGTGACCGCGTAATGAAGAAAGGCATCCTAGTTGGTTGGTTGAAGCAACCAGAAGTATTGGTTGAACGCCTTCAATTCATGATGGATTGGAAACTGCCGCAACTGCGTGCACTTTACCCGACGTTCGAGTTTGAACAAACCGCTGAAGAACTGGCGAACTGGCTGCTAGAAGTCTCTGCACCTTGGCGCGATTCAATTTGCAACGTAACGCTTCCTCTAAAAGAACTACAAGCGAAAGACAAAACTCTATTGTTCGAAGCGCAGCTTGGCGCGGGTCGTGACCTTGTTTACGGTGAGTACCCTTGGACAACATCTTCTAACGTTGTATCAATGTACGCGGGTATCGGTAGTGGCCTTCCGGCACTTCGTCCTGAACGCGTTATTGCGGTTGCAAAAGCATTCAGCTCATCAGTAGGTACTGGTACGTTGATCACTGCAATGGAAGAGCAAGACGCTTTCCGCGAACTTGCTGGCGAGTTCGGTGCAACTACGGGTCGTCCACGCGACATGGGCTACTTCGACGCAGTCGCTACGAAGAATGGCGTTGAACTGCAAGCCGCAACTGAAATTGCACTAACGAAAGTAGACTGTTTGACTGGCCTTAACGATCTGAAAATCTGTGTTGGCTACGAAGGCGACCACAGCAAAAACCCAATCTGGCCTCAAACTGCCTCTCTTGCGCCAATCTACGAGAAGATGGAAAGCTGGAGCGAGGACATCACAGGTTGTCGTAAGTTTGAAGAGCTTCCAGTAGCAGCACAGAAATACGTTCTACGCATTGAGGAACTCATGGGCGTACCAGTAAAAATGGTGTCTGTGGGTCCTGGTCGTGAACAAATGATTATGCGATAAGATGTGAATTAACACATCATTGGCAAGCGGCTTTTATCTGTTCCGGGGTAAAGCCGCTTTTTTTTACACTGTAAACTTTGGAAAATTGCACGGCTGAATTCATGTTTAATAACCTCATCACGAGACTCCTACCTCCTTTATTTATAAATCAATAAATTATAGGACTTAACACGTTGTGCACGTTACTAGCACATCTCACTTGTTAAAGAAGCACGTCAATTAGGTTAACTGGTTGATTTGATATTCTTTAAGTGATTAGTTGATCACGATCTTCATCTGCAATTTGTTGAACTAGTACTCAAAAAATCTAACCCGCTGTTTTTAGGATAGATGAGTTCCCCAACATCCAACCTAACAGCAGGTGATTCCCATGACGAAAAATCTTTTCCGCCTCAGTACGATAACCCTTGGTTTGTGCCTTAGTTCTTTGTCTTTCGCGCAATCCGATCTTCCGAACATTAAAATTCTTGCCACTGGCGGCACCATAGCAGGCGCAGGTCAATCTGCAACAGAATCAAACTACACAGCAGGTAAAGTCGGCGTTGAATCATTGATTTCTGCGGTGCCGAGTATGACCAAGATTGCCGATATTTCTGGAGAGCAAGTGGTCAGTATCGGTTCACAAGATATGAATGATGAAGTGTGGCTAAAATTATCGAAAAGAGTTAATGAGCTACTCGCTCAAGATGATGTTGACGGCATCGTCATTACTCATGGTACGGATACGTTAGAGGAAACCGCTTACTTCCTTGATCTGACCGTCAAGAGCAAAAAGCCTGTCGTGATCGTCGGTGCAATGCGTCCTTCCACCGCAATGAGTGCTGATGGACCAGTCAACTTATACAATGCAGTCGTAACAGCCACCGATGAAGATTCAGAAGGACGTGGCGTGCTAGTCGCAATGAATGACACGATTTTCGATGCGCGAGATGTGACAAAAACCAATACAACCTCCGTCAGCACTTTCCAGTCACCCAACTTTGGTGCTATCGGCTACATTCATAATAGCGATGCCAAATATCAACGAAGCCCAGAGCGTAAACATACGACAGAAACCCCATTCGATGTATCAAAGCTTATTAAGTTGCCTAAGGTCGGTATTGTTTATAACTATGCAAATGCCTCCAATTTGCCAGTGAAAGCCTTTGTGGATGCGAAGTTTGACGGCATCGTAAGTGCTGGTGTCGGTAATGGTAACTTGTACCACACTGTGTTTGATGAGCTAGAGAAAGCGAGTAAAGATGGCGTTGTTGTTGTAAGAAGCTCCCGAACGCCTAGCGGCTCAACCACTTTGGATGCTGAAATTGATGACGAAAAATACGGCTTTGTTGCCGCTGGTACATTGAACCCGCAAAAAGCACGTATCTTACTGATGCTGTCACTGACTCAGACCAAAAACTATCAAGACATCCAAAAGATGTTCCAATACTATTAATTCTGTCTAAGGTTCATTTGATAGAGGAGGTACACACCTTACCTCCTCTTACACATAGCGACATGAGCGTCTCTTGTTAGCCAAACAAGCGACGCTTCATTCCTGCTTTTTCCAGAATACGCGTAGTAATTTCCTCAACAGACAGAGAGGACGTATTGATATATGGGATCGCCTCTCTTCTAAACAACGCCTCAACAGTGTCTAGCTCCAGCTTGCACTGCTCTGTGCTAGCGTAATCACTTCCAGACAAACGATTCTCACGGATTTCAGTCAAGCGCTCGGGATCGATCGTCAGCCCAAACAACTTATGACGATGGATCTCAAACTCAGGTAACAAACGCATCATCTTCACATCTTCCGCAATAAACGGATAGTTCACAACACGTAAACCAAATTGCATCGCCATATACAAGCTAGTCGGCGTTTTTCCACTGCGCGACACGCCAAGTAAGATGATATCAGCTTGCTCCAACCCTTTTAGCGTAATGCCATCATCATGCGCCAATGTATATTCAATGGCCGCAATACGGTCGAAATAGGTATCGGAATCTTTCCCCACGCTGCGAGAACGCTGCAACTTAGGCTTTGGTGCCATCTGAATGTCGTCTTGCACTTTCTGCACAATGCTTTCCAAAACATCGTAACTGTATGCCGGCGCTTCAAGCAGCATTTCACGTACTTCTGGAACGACAATTGAGAAAAAGACCAGAGGTTTGACGCCATTGCGCTGGTAGGAAGTTTCAATTTCTTTGACTACGTCAGTAGCTTTGTCCTGGCTTTCAACAAACGGAAAGGTTTTTTCGTTAGGAATGAACGGAAATTGACCGAGAACAACATGCCCTAATGTCTCACATGTTATCGCCGTACCGTCAGAAACATAGAACACATCACGACTTTGGTTATTTATTTGCATTTCTGTTTAATTTTTCAAAATCTTTTGAGTAGGATGGTACACATAATATTAATAAATCAGTTTGGCTTTCAGTTAGGTTCACCACAGCTTTAAAAATTCTTTTGAATTTTTTTCAGCCAGAACGTAATCGTTTGCCTTTGATATCAATCTAAATGAAGCAATGTATGGTCAACGTGTAATAACAGCCAACATGCGTTTGTTTAGATCGATTTAAGTCCCCCTACTAAGCTGCAATGTTTCTGGAGAAAGACATGCAAAAGAACACCCTCTGGTTCAATGGCCTATCCATGGATGATGTCGACAAAGTCGGCGGTAAGAATGCTTCACTTGGCGAAATGGTTTCTAACCTAGCAAACGCAGGCGTTTCTGTACCAAATGGTTTTGCGACAACCTCATACGCGTTTAACCAATTCCTTGACCACGAAGGTTTGGATGAGCGTATTCACCAATTACTCGATGAACTAGACGTTGAAGATGTAGAAGCTCTGCGTAAGACAGGTGCAAACATTCGTCAATGGGTATTAGAGGCCCCTTTCCCTGCGGACCTTGAACAAGAAATTCGTGAAAATTACCAAGAACTGATCGAAGGCAATCCTGAGCTTTCAGTCGCAGTTCGTTCATCTGCTACGGCAGAAGACCTACCTGATGCTTCTTTTGCTGGTCAGCAAGAAACGTTTTTGAACGTGAAAGGCATCGACGCAGTACTAGAAGCAACTAAGCACGTTTACGCTTCTCTATTTAACGACCGTGCGATTTCTTACCGCGTTCACCAAGGGTTCGACCACCGTGGCATCTCGCTATCTGCGGGTATCCAACGAATGGTGCGTTCAGATAAAGCCTCGTCGGGTGTTATGTTTACACTAGACACTGAATCGGGTTTCGACCAAGTTGTCTTCATCACCTCTTCATGGGGTCTAGGCGAGATGGTCGTTCAAGGTGCAGTAAACCCTGACGAGTTCTACGTTCACAAGCCAATGCTTGAAGCAGGCGAACACCCAATCGTTAAGAAAACATTTGGTTCTAAGTTGATCAAAATGATCTACTCAGATAACCAAGAAATCGGCAAACAAGTTGATATCGTTGATACTTCTGATGAAGAGCGCAACACGTTCTCATTGAACGACGACGAGATTAAAGAGCTCGCAAAACAAGCAATGATCATCGAAAAGCACTATCAGCGTCCAATGGACATTGAATGGGCAAAAGATGGCATTGATGGCAAGCTGTACATTGTTCAAGCGCGTCCTGAAACCGTATGTTCACAAACGGAACAAAACGTGATTGAGCGCTACGAGCTACAAAACAAAGCGGATGTTTTAGTTGAAGGTCGTGCAATCGGTCAGCGCATCGGTAAAGGCGTGGTTCGCTTGGTTGACTCTCTGGACCAAATGTCTTTAGTCCAAGAAGGTGACGTGCTAGTTACAGACATGACTGACCCAGATTGGGAACCAGTGATGAAAAAAGCATCTGCAATCGTAACCAACCGTGGTGGCCGTACTTGCCACGCAGCCATCATCGCTCGTGAGCTTGGTATTCCTGCAATCGTTGGCTGTGGCGATGCGACAAGCAAGTTAACCGATGGTGCAACCGTGACCGTATCTTGTTCTGAAGGTGAAACGGGCTACGTTTACCAAGGTGAACTTGAATTTGATGTAAAACGCTCTTCTGTTGATGAACTGCCACTGCTACCAACAAAAGTGATGATGAACGTGGGTAACCCTGATCGTGCGTTTGACTTCGCACAAATTCCAAATGAAGGTGTTGGTCTTGCTCGTCTTGAATTCATCATCAATAAGATGATTGGTATCCACCCGAAAGCATTACTTAACTTTGATGCACAAAGCGATGAGCTAAAAGCAGAAATCACTCAGCGTATTCGTGGTTACAAAGATCCTATCGATTTCTACGTAAGCAAACTGACAGAAGGTATCGCAACCATTGCTGCGGCATTTTGGCCGAAACGCGTTATTGTTCGTATGTCTGACTTTAAGTCTAACGAATACAGCAACTTGGTTGGCGGTAAAGCATACGAACCGCATGAAGAAAACCCAATGCTTGGCTTCCGTGGCGCGTCTCGTTACATTTCTCCAGTGTTTGAAGACTGCTTCGAGCTAGAAACTCAAGCAATCAAACGCGTTCGTAACGAAATGGGTCTGAAAAACGTTGAAATCATGATCCCATTTGTGCGTACACCAAGCGAAGCTGCATCAGTGATTGATTTGCTAGCGAAGTTTGATCTGCGCCGTGGCGATCAGGGTCTTAAAGTCATCATGATGTGCGAACTGCCATCCAACGCGGTCCTTGCCGATGAGTTCTTGAAGTACTTTGACGGCTTCTCGATTGGCTCAAACGACATGACTCAGTTAACGCTTGGACTTGATCGTGACTCTGGCGATGTTGCACATCTATTTGATGAGCGCAACCCAGCGGTTAAGGTGATGCTTCAGATGGCGATTGACGCGGCAACAAAAGCAGGCAAATACGTTGGTATTTGTGGTCAAGGCCCATCAGACCACGACGACCTAGCGGAATGGCTAATGGATCAAGGAATTAGCTCTGTATCACTAAACCCAGATACGGTTATCGATACTTGGTTAAAACTAGGTAAAGTTAGCAGCAAGTAACACACGATAAACTCTAGCCCTCACACTCCCCTTGTGAGGGCTTTGTTATTCACATGTCATTTCACAATCAGTTCGTGATTCCTCTCTCAAGTTCGTCATTTAGTCAATTTCATTATCAAAGTCTGATGACCTAAAATGAATGGTATATCGATAACTCCAGAGAGAATTTGATGAAAAAGCCTATCGCACTCCTTACTACATTGATGCTCCTGGCATCCCCTGCTTATGCCGATTGGGATGAAATTTCCAATAAAATGTCTGAGCTTGGCGACGCAGTTTCTGATACTGCACAAGATGCTTGGGACGACACCAAAGCGTTTTCAAAACAAGCGTGGCAAGATTTCACGAATTGGTCCGAGGAAGCGATCAATACCGCAGGCGAATGGACAGAAGCCAGCATCGAGAAAAGCAAAGAATGGATAGATGCTGCCGACAAAAAAATTGATGAGCTGATGGAAGGCGATACGCCAGAAGAAGCTCGCCAAGCCGTGGACTTAATGGCAGATAGCGCTTTGCTCAAGTTATTTAATGAAAAGCCGGAGGCAAAAGCTATTTACGACAACGCGTACGGCTACGCGGTCTTTGATTCTCGTAAATTATCTTTGCTGTTTCACACCAACTCAGGGTCAGGAGTCGCAGTGAATAAGGAAACAGAAGAACGCACTTATATGAATATGTTTGGTTTGGGCGTTGCACTTGGGGCTGGCGGCAAATTTTACCAACAAGTGGTTCTGTTTGAGAGCAAAGAAGACTTTGATACGTTCGTCAACGAAGGATGGGAGGCCACAAGTGAAGCCTCTGCTGTTGCGGGCGAAGATTCAGAGCAACTTTCAAAACAATTTAACAGCGGCGTCGCCGTCTATCAGTTGAACGCTAAAGGTTTGCTCATCGATGCTAACGTGTCTGGTTCTAAATATTGGGTTAACGAAGAGCTCACTAACTCGCAGTAATGCATAGCAACTAATTGCACAAATAAAATCGTTGTTATGCACCCTTATCAATAAGTTAACGGGGATATGATTCCTCAAAACTGAGCACTTACGCAACTTTCTCTATGGAAGTCACCAGAAGATGGCGACTTCCCTTTCTCGTTGGATTGCTTTTGGTTATGCTTGCGCAAAACCACCTGCAATTCGGTATCCCATGCCTGACAATAACTTTAATAATCTGCTAGCAGAAGCAATTTCTGCTCTTAACACGCCTAACTTTACTCCTAAACTTATGCGTGTCATTCGCACTCTTTTTCATTTTGATTGCGCAGTTATTTTAGGTTACCGAGAAGGTAAACATCCTATTTATCTCTACGACTCAATTGAGAACGAGCGAGAGTTACTTTTTCAACGCTACCTTACTGACTCATTTCAAAATGACCCTTTTTTTCTCAAACTAAACGAGACAAAGCAACAAGGCGTATTTACGCTCAAAGACGTGGCGCGTAAAGGCGTTGACTTCACCTCATACTGCGAGCAGTTCTATCATCAAACAGGGTGGAAAGACGAGCTTAGCATGCTAGTCGAAGTTGAATCTGGCCGTTGGGTCATGCTGTACTTCGGATATATGACTGATGGAAAATACTTTTCTCAGCAACAAATCAATAAGCTAAAGCCCTATTTCCCGATAATTCAGTCGCTTAGTCAGCAGCATTGGAAACAAACGGAATTTACCTTTTCTGAGCCTGTTTTTGCACAGAGTGCTTATTCTGGCAGTATGCGATTAGCCATTGAGCAAGCTTTAGCAACGTTTGGCGTAGAATCACTCACCCGTCGCGAACAAGAGGTGGCTTCGCTTCTCGCTCAAGGGTTTGACACCAAAGAAATTGCCGCGCGGTTACACTTAGTTCAAGGCACGGTCAAAAATCATCGAAAGCGAATTTACTCGCAATTAAATGTGTCTTCATTGAGTGAGTTATTCCAGCTTTTCCTCAATCACCTCATTCTCCATTCAAGATAAAAAACTGTCCCTTAAGGGATATATCGAGAAAAGGTGTCGCGTTTTAGTCTGAATGTAACAACCACTAAGACAGACAAAAAGAATGACGACACCATTACTGCAAGATTTACAAGATCGTGGCTTGATTGCACAAGCCAGCGATTTGGAAGAAATTCAGACACTTCTCTCACAGCCACAAACCGTTTACTGCGGCTTCGATCCTACAGCTGGCAGCTTGCATATCGGCCACCTCGTGCCTTTGATTATGCTTAAGCGCTTTCAAGATGCCGGACACCAAGCTGTTGCCTTGATTGGCGGTGCAACGGGCATGATTGGCGACCCAAGCTTTAAAGCGACTGAGCGCAGTCTGAACTCAGAGGAAATCGTCTCAGGCTGGGTTAACGATCTTTCTAATCAAATTCAGCAGTTGATGAATCACCAACTGACCAAGCCGATGATCATGGTGAACAACGCTGACTGGATGAAAGCGATCAATGTGATCGACTTCTTCCGCGATGTGGGTAAGCACTTCTCGATCAATACTATGGTCAATCGAGAATCGGTAAAACAACGCCTGCAACGACCTGACCAAGGTATCTCCTTCACCGAATTTAGCTACGCCCTACTGCAATCGTACGATTTTGCCGAGCTAAACCGTCGATACGGTTGCCGTTTGCAAATCGGTGGCAATGACCAATGGGGAAACATCGTCAGCGGGATCGATTTAACTCGCCGTCAAAATGGTGAGCAAGTATTTGGCTTAACTCTGCCGCTGATCACCAAATCCGATGGCACCAAATTTGGCAAAACTGAAGGTGGTGCAGTATGGCTAGATCCTAGCAAGACCTCTCCTTACGCGTTCTACCAGTTCTGGCTTGGCGCAGAAGACGCCGACGTTTACCACTTCCTGCGTTACTACACGTTCTTGAGCTGCGAAGAAATTGCCAGCATTGAAGCGCAAGACCAAGCAAGCCAAGGTAAGCCACAAGCACAACGTATCCTCGCTGAGGAAATGACGCGATTTGTTCATGGCGAAGAAGGCCTAGCTAGCGCCGAGCGCATCACTCAAGCTTTATTCAGCGGTAATGTGCAACAACTGAGTTTGGGTGAATTAAAACAATTGGAGTTGGATGGTTTACCAAGCATTGAGAGCGCACAGCAAGATTTGGTTGAGCTGTTGATTGAGTCGGGTTTAGCAAGCTCGAAGCGTGTTGCACGCGAACACATCAGCAACAACGCCATCAGTGTAAACGGTGAAAAAGTGGCGGCTGATAACCCAAGTTTGAGCTTCCCACTGTTTGATCAATATTGGTTACTGCAACGCGGTAAAAAGCACTTCTGCCTCGTGAAGCGTGCCGCGTAGTAACACTCGAAGTACAAAGCCCATAAAAAATTCCCCTCACCGCTTTCGTGATGAGGGGAATTCAAATTTGAACGATTTTAAGCCTAACAATAGGCAAAGGCGTTGCTTATTGCGTTCTTAAACGTTGCCAGTACTTTTCGTAAATCGCTAACGTTTCTGCGCCAACATCATTAATAAACTCGCCTTTTTTCATGTCTTCTGATGAAGGGAAAATAGTACGGTTATTTTTCAACTCTTCTGGCAATTTGTCACGCCCAGCGTTCGTTGCCGACGCATAACCCAAACTGGTCACGATTTCCGCTTGGTTCTCTGATTGGTACATGAAGTTAATAAATTTATGCGCCAATGCTTTGTTTTTACTGCCAGACGGAATAGTGAAGTTGTCCATCCACAATACCGCGCCCTCTTCCGGCATCACGAACTTCAGCTCAGGCATTTCAACCTGTCCTTGGAATGCGTTGCCGTTCCATTGCATGCCGACCGATGTTTCACCGGACACGTAAGGGACTTGCGGCGCATCTGAGTTGTACAGTAATACGTTGTTTTTCAGCGCGACTAGAGAATCAAAAGCCTGCTCGATTTCTGCTTCGTCTTTTGTGTTCACGCTATGGCCATTTTTCTTCAGCGCCATACCGAACACATCGCGAACGTCATCAATCAGCATGACTTGTTGTTCGTATTGAGACTCCCATAAGTCTGCCCATTTGGTCACTGGTTGCTCAACCATGGATTCGTTGTAGCTGATCCCGGTAATGCCCCAAATATAAGGCAGCGAGTAATCATTTTTAGGATCGTGCGCTTGGCCAAGTAAGCCGTCCATTGTGTCTTGCATGTTTGGCACTTGAGCGTGATCTATTTTCGAAAGCAGTCCTTCTCGACCCATTTTTTCAATGAAGTACGCAGAAGCAAAAACCACATCGTAACCAGAACCTTTTAGCAATTTTAGCTTGGTATACATTGATTCATTATTCTCAAAGGTCGAATAATTAATCGTAACGCCTTCTTGTTTTTCAAACGCTTTTAACGATGCTTCCGGCAAATAGCCACCCCATGCATAAACGTTCAACGTTTTGCTATCTGCATGAGCAAACATGCTGAGCACAAGAGCACTCAGCCCCAATCCTTTGATGATTAATTTCATGGTATGCAATCCAACCAGTCCAGCGACGCGCTGGGATTCGGGTGCATAATTAGGTAATTGTTACCCAATTGAAAGAAAATTTAATTAATCTTTAACAGCAAAAATATTTATCGAATTTATAAAATTAACGCATGTTTTTAATAGCGACTGTGCATACCAAAATGATGAGACATTCCATCTTCCATTCGGCCACCTTTCCAGCCACCAGAGCCGAGTAAATTAAGCACATCTTGAGCGGTATAATCGGCACCAGAAAAGAAATCATGCGCCACGTCTGAGCGTATTGCTTGCAACTCTGGTTGATTTTCCAAATCAAGATCTTGCGGATCCGCATATAATGCCAACGCAATTTTTTGTTGGCACGCGCTTAACTCGCTGGTGCTCGTCTTTACCTGACCAACCGAAAAGTACTCACGACTACCGTATCCCACTATCAATCTGGTACTCATTAGCTTAATCACTTTCTTAATGCGACGACGTTGTATAAATCTCAACATGTTTTGTTATTCCTGTATTAAGTTGGCTATGGTCGTATTCTTTTGTTCGAATTAAAACACTCTGTTTTATCCGCGAAATTTCTCTAGCGCTTTTCGCAATGATCGGTTGTATAATACGATTCTGAAATATTTTGTTACGTTACCTTGGTAACCCCTGAGACTGCAACATGAACAACAGCAGATGGGTCGGCTTTATAGGCGGCACGATTGTCTTACTTAGTACCTTTATCCTCTTCGGATCTTCCGTCCACGCTGCTTGGTACCGAATCCCTGCGGAAGCCATTCATGGTATCGCCTTCACTCTGGCTTTTGGTTTAGGGTTAAACAGCCTACTGGCGTACGCGACGGCAATGATTACTCTTGCTGCACTATTCTACATTGGCTTTGTCGTTAGCTATCGGGTCCATCAGAAACTTAAATAAACTTCTGTCTCAACCTGAGCTTAATAACGGATACTTAATAACTAAAAAGGGAGCAAACGCTCCCTTTTTAGTTGTCAGCATGTAGATGTTCTATACTCGCTTTAATCATTAAGGTGGTATACCCTCAACGACTGCTGCATACCTGAAACATCATCACCTAAATACTCAACCGTCATTGGAACCTTGTCCAACAGAGTAAAACTAGAGTCACTGAACCTTCCATCAGCATCACTCTCCAAATGAACAAAAAACGCAGGCTTATCCGCAATCAATGTAATTTTCCTCCCTTCAATAGAGACACCTATATTGGCTTTCGCTATCGGCAAGGTTTTTAGCTCGTGAGTACTAAACCATGTGTTGCATATTCTGTCTTCACCGATTTGCGCTTCAACATAGAAGAAGCCTGACGTAAGTTCATCCTTCTCGATCAATTCATCCAACTGCCACAAAATCGTATTGCTGTCTGCTATGACTGTTTGCTCTAAGCTCCAACATTGCTTTTCTTCCCCTTGCCAATCTACCCACTTGAGCAGTGCGTTGACGCTTGCGGACTCTTTGGCATCATTGAGCAAATGTAGGCTCAACTCGCCTGTATGCTCGGAAAATACCAAATACTGCGGCGCAAAAAAGCGTTTTGCATGGTAGTGCAACTGCTTCCATCGACCACTGTATTCCAAACTAGACCAAGAACTGACAGGCCAATTGTCGTTGAGTTGCCAGTACAGCATGCCGCGACAAACTGGAGAAATGGCACGCCAATGATCGCATGCAGTTTTGATCGCGATTGCCTGCTGAACTTGACTTAAATACAGCATACTCTCAAATCCAGAGGGAAAACGAAAATAGCGCGTGAACATCTCTATGATAATACTATTACCTCGAGGGTTCTTCTGATGTTGTTCGAAAGTTGGGGATGTAATATTCCAGTCTTGCTCAGGGACAAACCGCTTAACTTCGGCAAAAGATGGCCAAGATTGAAAACCAAACTCAGAGCAAAAACGAGGATTCACGTCAATGTAGGCACTGAATGATTTTCCTGAATGCCAAACGTCCCAAAAGTGCATATCGCCTTTACTATCATCATGCCACGCATCACCGAAATCCAGTTCACCATTACATGGGGAACTTGGCCAGAAACGGCGAGTGCTATCTTGCTCGGTAATCTCCTTCTCAATCATGCGGTTGAGGCGATCGTAGTTAACCGTGTATTTGACTTTGCTGCGCTTAGATTCGTCATACCAACCAATAGCTCCAATCACTTCATTGTCACCACACCAAAGTGCGATTGATGGGTGCTTCTTAAGCCTCGGGATTTGGAATCTAAGTTCTTCTTCTACGTCTTTTAAAAACTCGTCGTTTGATGGGTACAACGAGCAGGCGAACATCATGTCTTGCCACACCAACAAGCCAAGTTCATCACAAAGGTTATAAAAGGTTTCACTCTCGTACTGACCACCGCCCCATACGCGAATCATGTTCATGTTGGCGTCAACCGCACTTTGCAAAAGGTTGCGATAACGTGTTTCGTACTCTCGCCCCGGCATTGCGTCAATAGGGATCCAGTTGGCACCTTTAGCATTAATCGGTACGCCATTGACGATAAATTCCATTGCAGAGCCGTGCTCATCAGCTTGGTTATTTAGGGTTAACTGACGCAAACCAATGTTGTGCGTTAACTTTTGCTCTCTGCAAGAAATGGAAATGGGATAGAGATACGCTTCGCCATAACCCGATGGCCACCAGCGTTGAGGCTCCAAAATGTGGAACTGGCAATGATAGTGACCACTTCCTTTTGTTTTAATACATTGACGCTCACCATTAAATTCAACCATCATTTCATGGCGTTGACTGTCCGTTTCCACTTCAACTACTACATCAAGAAACACACTCCCATCGGCTTGCCATTGCTGCTCTGTCGAGAAGCCTTTGAGCCAAAGCTCATTCACAATGTCGATTTGAATGGGGTCGTAAATACCCGATACCATCAAGCAAGTGCCCCAGTCCCATCCGGAATGGCATTGTGTTTTGCGGATCAAGTTCATGTGTGGAATTTGGTTGTTGCCCATTGCCGATGGAATAGGAAATGGCAGTTTTTTTGCTCTTGCGATACCTTCTAAATCCGCCCGAGCAAACTCAATCCGAATCGTGTTAGTACCTTGCTTTAAATGCGGTTTAATATCCACACGTTGCTGGGTAAACATGTTGCTGCACGTTAGTGCTAGCTCACCATTAACATAGAAGGTTGCCAATGTATCGACACGAGTTAGCGTCATCCAAATTTGCTTGGCAGACAACGTAAACGCGTCGACTTCAAACTCACGTGAGATATGCCACTCACACTCTTCAATCCATCGAACTTTGTTTTCATTATCGGCAAAATAAGGATCTGGAATCTGCTCTGCTTGTAAAAGCGCCGACACATTATCGCCCGGAATAAACATTGGAATTTCAAGATTGGGGCGCTGTGGCGAGGTAAGCATCCACTGCCCGTTAAGTTCGAAGTGAGCCATCGAGTTAAACCTTAGCTTGGGAAAAACATGTTTTCTCAATGTAATCCTGATAATCCCATGCAAAAACAAGGGAAATGTTAATTACATACGAAATGCGGTGCATTTCACGTAAAAACTCTTTCTTTTGATCTCTACCCAAAAATCAGCAACTTGGCTAACCTGTTAAAAATTAATCGAAATCTAAGGTTATATTTGCAACTTCGACATGTTAACATCATCGGCTTTTTGAACATCCTCACACTTTTCGTCGAAACGATGTGAGGGGAAATGCACGGCTTCATAGCCCTAAAAAGCGAAGTAATTATGTCAAATATGACGAATGCCGCCTCCCACACAGCGCCTATTCAGGATGCTGACTATTCTGCTATTCATCCCCCATCTTTACTCAAGCGCCTCGAACTCACCAATCCTGTCTTTTGGTTAAGTGGTAGCTTCCTCACTCTATTCGTTTTACTTGCTCTAACGAATACCGACTCTCTAACCGCAATGGTTAACACCGGCTTCGGCTTTGCTACTAAATATTTCGGAGCTTACTGGCAAGTACTGCTTCTTCTGAATTTCCTAATTGGTTTGGCTCTTGCGTTTGGTCGCACTGGTTATGTGCGCCTAGGTGGTCTAGCGAAACCTGATATTGATAACTTTAAGTGGTTGTCAATCGTACTCTGTACTCTACTTGCAGGTGGTGGTGTGTTCTGGGCCGCAGCTGAGCCTATCGCGCACTTTGTGACTGCTCCGCCTCTATACGGGGAAGCCTCACCGAAAACTGCCGCAATCAATGCCCTATCTCAGTCTTTTATGCACTGGGGCTTCTTAGCTTGGGCGATCCTTGGTGGCCTATCTTCCATTGTCTTAATGCACTTGCATTACGATAAAGGCCTGCCTCTTAAGCCGCGTACTCTGCTTTACCCTGTGTTTGGTGATAAAGCCATTAAAGGCTGGATTGGTGATGTTGCTGACGCATGTAGCATCATTGCAGTAGCAGCAGGAACCATCGGTCCTATCGGCTTCTTAGGTTTACAAATTAGCTACGCGCTAAACTCATTGTTTGGCCTGCCAGATACGTTCGTAACGCAAAGTATGGTTATTATGGCGGCGATCCTGATGTATACCCTTTCCGCACTGAGCGGTTTGAGCAAGGGTATTCAAATCGTCAGTCGTTACAACATCATTTTGTCTGTACTATTAATTGGTTACATCCTGTTCTTCGGGCCGACAAGCTTTATCGTTGATGGCTACGTGCAAGGCGTTGGTCGTATGGTGGATAACTTCTTCCCTATGGCACTTTACCGTGGTGATACAGGCTGGCTAAGTTGGTGGACAGTATTCTTCTGGGGTTGGTTTATCGGTTATGGCCCAATGATGGCGATCTTTATTGCTCGTATCTCTCGTGGTCGTACAATTCGCCAATTAATCATGTCTATTAGCATCGCGGCACCGCTGATTACTTGCTTCTGGTTTAGTATCGTTGGTGGCAGTGGCCTTGCGTTTGAACTTGATAACCCTGGTTTGATTTCATCTGCGTTTGAAGGCTTTAACTTGCCTGCAGCACTGCTAGCGATTACTGGTGAATTACCTTACCCTATGATCATTTCGGTTCTGTTCCTGATCTTAACGACAACATTTATCGTGACGACGGGTGACTCGATGACTTACACAATCAGTGTAGTGATGACGGGCTCAACAGAACCAAACGCAGTGATTCGCTCGTTCTGGGGGCTGATTATGGGTATTGTCGCTATTGCGCTTATCTCAATGGGCTCTGGTGGTATTTCTGCATTGCAGTCTTTCATTGTGATTACCGCCGTGCCTGTGTCTTTCATTTTGCTGCCAAGCATTTGGAAAGCACCCGGCATTGCAAGCAGAATGGCGAAAGAGCAAGGCCTCGTTTAAAGCTCCTTCCTACCAATATGCGAAAAAGAGCCCTTCATTGGGCTCTTTTTAATTCTGCGCTTTATCCTACGCTATCAATGCGAATCATCACTGCGTCTGGACGCCAATACTCGAATTCGCAGTCCATTAAATGCCCATCTTGTTTGTAGTTTACCCGCCGAATTTTCAGAACGGGTTGTCCTTCAGCCAAGTTCAACGCTTTAGCGACATGAGCAGGTGCTGACGTTGGAATCACATCAAAACGAGAGCGCTTTGTTTCGTAACCATACTTCTCACGATAAATGCCCGTCAGGGACATGGTGAGGTTCTCAGACAATATACCCTCAAACAGTGCCGCTTTGAGCACGTTCTCAACAAACAATACCGCTCGCCCATCAATAAAACGTAACCGTTCAATTACATGAATTGGGGTAATTCGCTCCACCTCTAACGATTTGGCATACTCACCTGCGGCCATTTCACTTCGCACGTTGAGTAACTTAGTTTCTGCAATACGATGCTGCTCTCGAATCATCTGATGGAAGTGAGAACGAGACAACGGGTTGTAACAGATACGCTCAGGAGATACATACCAACCCCGGCGCTCTTCTCGATAAATAAGACCTTCCGTTTCCAAAGACACCAACGCATCTTTGATAGTGATTCGAGTTGTAGAAAACAGCTCACTGAGCTCTCTCTCTGACGGCAGTTTTTGTCCTTCCGACATGATGCCGGAAAGAATCTGCTGTTTTAAGCTGCTTCTAATTTTTCCTAATTGGGTACCAAATTGTCCCGTGCCTGTCGCTCTCATTCTGATCTAGTCCAAGGATAATTTGACGAATAACATAAGGCGATTACGTAACAAAAATATGACATTAATCAACAGAACACATACTGAACGTATGAAATATAAGTGCCATATAAAATCAGCAAAACTGTCAAATTACTTGCGCTAAATCGTCACATTCCATCCATAGCATACAAAGCGAACTTACTGACCTAGTCCAGAAGGATGGAGACAATGAAAACTTTGCTAAGTCGTTCAATTACCGCACCAGCGGCAATCATTGCGGTAACGCTCGCTACGCCAACAGTCGCGAAAGAAGCCGATATTGAATCTTTGGTAGCAGCAGCACAAAAAGAAGGGGCGGTTTACAGTGTGGGTATGCCTGACAGTTGGGCGAACTGGAAAGACACTTGGGCTGATTTAAAGTCAAATTACAACCTTAAGCACCAAGACACGGATATGAGCTCGGCTCAAGAAATCGCAAAATTCGAAGCTGAGAAGAAAAACGCGACCGCAGACATTGGTGACGTAGGCTTTGCCTTCGCACGTGTAGCGGTTAAAAAAGGCGTCACTCAGCCATATAAACCAACAACTTGGAATGACATCCCAGATTGGGCAAAAGACGAAGATGGTCATTGGGCACTTGCTTACACTGGCACTATTTCTTTTATCTCCAACAATAACCTCGTAAAAGACGCGCCAAAAACGTGGGATGACCTATTAAAAGGCGACTACAAAGTGACCGTAGGTGACGTAGGCGTAGCAGCACAGGCAAACAACGCGGTTCTCGCCGCAGCGTTCGCCAACGGTGGGGACGAATCCAACCTCAAGCCTGCGCTCAAATTCTTTTCTGAACTCGCGAAGCAAGGTCGTCTTTCATTTACCGATCCGAACATCGCCAACCTAGAAAAAGGCGAAGTTGAAGTGGCGATCATGTGGGACTTCAATGCATTGAACTACCGCGACAAAATTGACCGCGACCGCTTTACAGTGAGCATTCCTCAAGATGGCTCTGTGATTTCTGGTTATACAACCATAATCAATAAATACGCGAAGAACCCTAATGCAGCAAAGCTTGCTCGTGAATACATCTTCAGCGATCAAGGGCAAATCAACTTAGCAGAAGGTTATGCGCGTCCAATCCGCACCAACATCACACTGCCTCAAGCAGTGCAAGACAAGCTAATTGCTAATGACCAATACAGCAATGTTCACCCAGTGACTGACTTCTCAGCTTGGGAAAAGTCCGCACGTAAGCTGCCACGTCAATGGCAAGAAAGTGTCTTAATCCACCAGCAATAAGAGTAAGTCGTTATGAGCAATAAGGTCATCCTTGTTGTTCTAGATGGACTGAACTATCAGGTAGCCCGTGATTGCATGGGCTACCTCAATGGTCTTCTAGAACAAAGTCGTTCCCAACAAGAAACTCGCGCAACGCTTTATCCTGTGCAGTGTGAGTTGCCCTCAATGTCTCGCCCACTTTATGAGTGCATTTTAACGGGCGTTCGCCCTGTAGAAAGCGGCATCGTAAACAACAATATCGTTCGTCTATCCAAACACGATTCCATTTTCAGTTTGGCAAAAGCCCAAGGCAAAGTGACCGCTGCGGCTGCCTACCACTGGGTCAGTGAGCTTTATAATCGCGCGCCATTTGAACCTGTTCGCGATCGTTTCACGCATGATGAAACCCTGAATATCCAACACGGCTGCTTTTACCATTGGGATCATTATCCTGATGAAGCCTTGTTCCTGGATGCAGAGTATTTACGTCGCAACTATCAACCTGATTTTTTACTGATCCATCCGATGAATATCGACGATACAGGACATAAGTTTGGCCTAGACTCTCGCCAATACCGCAATTGTGCGCGAGGTGCAGACATTATTCTTTCCAACTACATCAAACAATGGCTTGCTGATGGGTATCAAATCATTGTGACCAGCGATCATGGCATGAACAACGATCTTTCTCACGGTGGGATTTTACCTGAAGAGCGAGAAGTTCCCCTGTTTGTCATTGGTGATAAGTTTACCCATCAAGATTGTCATATTAAGCAAACTGATATTTGTGGCACCGTTTGTCAATTGCTAAACCTTGACCACACCAAGCCATACACTCAGGAATTGTTAGCACTATGAGCAGTTCTGTCCTCTCCCCAAGCTCTAGCGAATCACGCTCAAATTTGGCAAGTACTTGGTTAAAGCGCTTTAAGCCAGCCGTTTGGTTGGCGCCTTTCGCGCTGTTTTTCTACCTATTTCAACTTGCACCTATGATTTGGGTATTGTTAAACAGCTTTATCTACGATGACGAGCTTGCCTTCGATAACTACATTGAAGTGCTCGACTCCGCCTTTATGATGCAGGCGTTTGGCAACAGTTTGTGGTTAGCTGTATGGTCGAGCATTTTTGGCTTAGCCATTGCGACTCTGTTGGTCTCTTCTCTACGCAGAGTCGATTCTAAAGTCCGCGACGGTGTGATTGCGTTTACGAACATGAGCAGCAACTTTGCAGGCGTACCTCTGTCATTCGCTTTTATTATTATTTTGGGCACCAATGGGGCGATTACCCTTTTGCTCAAGCAGTATGGCTTACTCGGTGATTTCGACCTTTATGGTAAATGGGGCCTGCTGGCCATTTACATCTACTTCCAAATCCCGCTGGCGGTGTTGTTGCTCTACCCTGCGTTCGACGCGTTGAGTGATGATTGGCAAGCAGCTGCTGCGCTACTGGGAGCCAAAACATCACAGTATTGGGCGAAAATCGCGCTGCCAGTGCTCTCACCGGCCTTATTCGGTACCTTTATTATCTTAATAGCCAACGCAATCGGCGCATATGCGAGTGTTTATGCGTTGACCTCCGGTAACTATAACGTCATCACAATTCGAATTGCGAGTCTGGTATCGGGAGACCTGTTCCTTGAACCTAATCTCGCCGCTGCAATTTCGGTGATTCTAATGGCGTTACTTGCCTTTATCACAGTGATTAACCAATGGCTCATTTCGAAAAGCTATGCAGGTAGGAAGTAGTCATGCACAACGTTAATACTCGATTCCATAAAACGGTGGTTTATTCCATTGTTGGGATCATGCTCATCCCGATTTTAGCGACCTTTGTCTATTCGCTTTCATCACGCTGGGGCGCCACGGTGCTTCCGGATGGCTTCACTTTTGATTGGTACGTTAAATTGCTGACCGACCCACGCTTTTTGCAAGCATTTGGGCGTTCGCTGTTTATTTGTATTGCTTCGCTAACCCTCAGTGTGATTCTGGTTCTGCCAGCGATATTCGTGGTGTTTTACTACTTTCCGAAGCTCGATAAGCTCATGAACGTACTAATTTTGCTACCATTCGCTGTACCACCAGTGGTGTCATCCGTCGGCTTGCTTCAACTTTATGCTGACAGTGAAATATCTCTTATCGGTACCCCTTGGATTTTAATAGGCACTTATTTCACCATCGCGTTACCGTTCATGTATCGTGCGATTTCCAATAGCTTCGAAGCAATTAACCTTAATGATTTAATGGACGCGGCACACTTGCTAGGGGCAAGCACAACCAAAGCGTTTTTGATGGTCATTTTACCTAACCTCAAAAAAGGGCTGATGGCATCGCTTTTCCTTTCATTTTCATTTCTATTGGGAGAGTTTGTGTTCGCCAATATTTTAGTCGGCACACGTTATGAAACCCTGCAAATCTACTTGTATAACATGCGTCAGACGAGCGGCCACTTTACGTCTGCCTTAGTGATGACCTACTTCCTATTTATTTTTTTACTGACTTGGTTGGCAAGTCGTTTCAGCCGAGGAGTCAAACAATGAGCTACGTAACAGCGAAAAATCTGACTAAACGTTTTGGTGATAACACCGTATTTGAGGACATTCACTTTAACATCGAGCAAGGTGAATTCATTACGCTTTTGGGCCCTAGCGGTTGTGGTAAATCGACGCTACTTCGCAGCCTTGCAGGGCTTAACCCTGTCGATGGCGGCGAGATTTGGGTAAACGGAGAAGATATCACACATCAAGTCCCGCAAGAGCGTGGTATTGGGATGGTCTTTCAATCGTATGCGCTGTTTCCCAATATGACCATTGAAGGCAACATTGCATTTGGCTTAAAAATGAAAAAGCTTGCGAATGATGATATTCGACGTGAAGTGGCTAAAGTCATTAAACTGGTGGATCTGGCAGGTAAAGAAAGACACTATCCGCATCAACTTTCTGGCGGTCAGCGCCAGCGTGTCGCACTCGCCCGAGCGTTGGTGGTGAAACCTCGCATATTATTGCTTGATGAGCCACTTTCTGCGCTTGATGCCAAAATCCGCAAACATCTTCGTCAGCAAATCCGAGATATTCAGAAAGAGATGAATCTCACCACTATCTTCGTAACTCATGACCAAGAAGAGGCGATGATTATGTCTGATCGTATCTTCCTAATGAGTAAAGGGGAAATTGTTCAAGCAGGAACACCTGAAGAAATTTATACTCATCCTGCTAACGAGTTTGTGGCCGGTTTCATGGGACACTACAACCTTGTAGAGGCCAATAAAGCCAAGCAACTCTTCAACATTGATACCGAATGGAAAGTAGCGATTCGCCCAGAGTCTATATATGTAAAAGAGCAAGGTCGTCAATATGATAGCCACATCTCAGCGCCACAAGTAGGTACGATCACCAACCACCAGCTTCTAGGTAATGTTATTCGCTATCAAGTGAACGTTGAAGAGTGTGAGCTCACTGTTGACTTGCTTAACCGCTCTTCAGAACGCTTACTAGCGAATGGCAGCCAACTAGAGCTACTCTTTAACCTAAACGAAATTCAACCAGTGAGAGCCTAAACATGTCCAAGCCTTTGTATGTTTTTGATATGGATGAAACCCTAATAAACGCTGACTGCGCAATGATTTGGAACGAGTTTATGGTTGAGAGAGGCATCGCGACTGATCCTTTATTTATTAAGGAAGATCAGCGTCTAATGGCCTTGTACTCTGAAGGCAAAATGGACATGGAAGATTACCTAGCGTTCTCCATGAAGCCACTAGAAAACATGCCGATTGAAGAAGTAAACGCCTTGGTTGAAGAATGTGTTGAAAGCCATATTCTGGCTAAACAGTTTCCTCAAGCCAAAACCCTGATTGAGCAACTGTCTCGTGATGGTATAGATATGGTTATCATCTCTGCCAGCGTCACTTTTTTGGTGGAAGCCGTTGGTCGCCGTCTTAATATTCCAACCGCACTCGGAATTGATTTAATCGAGAAAGACAACTGTTATACCGCTGAAATCGAGGGTATCCCGAGTTATCGTGAAGGCAAAGTCACGCGATTAAAACAGTGGCTAGAAAATCAGCCTGAGCCTTATTCCGAAATCCATTTCTATACTGATTCAATCAACGATTTACCGCTTTGTGAATACGCGAACTACGCTTGTCTAGTAAATCCATGCCCACAACTAAAAGAACACGCCAACAGACCGAATTGGAGTGTGTTAAGTTGGGGGTGATCTAGCCTCACAAGACCGTTCTTCCTAAGTAAATACTTTTCTATTTGTTCAAAGAGCAGTTCTTTCTGCTCTTTTTTACTTCTCTTCATCACAAATTAATCACTTGATTAAATACTGATTAATTTTTCACATGTCGCATGAGAAATCAGCGTCTTATAATTAATCAAATGTTTAATATTTTGAGAGAAGATTGTGACGGAAGCGCATCGAAGGGCGGGAAGACCCACAGATAATATCGACGCACGGGAAAAACTGATTTTCCACGCGCGCGAACTCTTCACCATTATGGCTTATGACAAGGTCTCTACTCGCCTAGTCGCGCAGAAAGCAGGCGTGAACGTGGCGATGATTCGTTACTACTTTGGCAACAAAGAAGGCTTGTTCGAGACCATGTTGCGCGAAACACTGTCACCGATGCAAAAGCAGATGCAGACGTTGGTATCCAACAGTAACGAGCAAAACTTTCTCGATCTAATGCGCACCTACTACCGCGAAATGATCAAGGTACCACAGTTCCCACGCTTAGTTGCCCAAGTTATGAATATGCCCCCATCGGAAACCCAACGCAAACTGCTCGAAAAAGTCTTCGCAGATATCAGCAAACCAATGCAAGGCGTGATCTTTGATAAGTTGATCGACAGTGGCGTTTTACGAAAAGAAGCCGACCCTCAACTTTGTCGCGTCTCTTACATCAGCTTGATGGTGTTTCCTTTTATGGCACCACCAGCACTGCTCGCCATTCATGGCATTGAACTTTCAGAAGCCTTCTTGAACCGATTATTCGAACACAACATACAACTGATGAAACATGGATTTTTAGACTCGGGCGACCAATATGAAGATAAATAAAAAGCTGCTGTTCTTTCCTGCTCTTGCGGTGGGGGTCGTCATTCTGTTTTTGGCGATTAGCCTCAAACCAGATTTGCCCGTAAAACCCGCAGGAGATCGTGCACGGTTGGTCGAGACGATTCCACTTGAGCTCAAAGCCATTGCTCCAGTAGCCATAGGGTTTGGCAAGATCGCCCCAAAAGTGGAATGGAAAGCGATAGCCGAAGTGACGGGTAAAGTGGTCTACCGCCATCCGCAACTGGAAAAAGGACAAGTGCTGCAAGCAGGGACAGAAATCTTGCGAATCGACCCACTCGATTACGAACTGAAACTGGTTCAAGCTCAAGCCGATCTCAAATCTGCTCAAACCTCTCTGGCTAAGCTGAACCAAGAAGAAGCGAATCTCAAAAGCACACTCAAGATAGAAGCCAACCGTCTGGTTATCGCCAACAAAGAGTTAGACCGTAAACAAAACCTACGTAAGAAAGGCTTAACCTCGCAATCGGATGTAGATCAGCAAGAGCAAAGCGCGCTCTCTCAACGTAAGTTAGTACTGGATATTGAAAATCAAATTGGTTTGATGCCGGATGAGAAACGAGTCGCGGAAGCTCTAGTTAAAGTTAATGCATCAAAAGTGGACGAAGCGAAACGCTCACTTGATAAAACCATTATCACCCTTCCTTACGACTTGCGTATTGCAGAAGTCGAAATTGAGCAAAACCAAGTGGTTAATCTACAACAGACCATGGTGACAGGACATGGTATTGATGTCATGGAAGTGGAAGCTCAGCTTTCCATTCATGACATGCAAACTTTGGCGGCGAGCATCGGTGAGTTTGTCCGCGATGAATCTGGTATTCCACAACCTGATATGAATGCGATTCATGCCAACATTGAACTCAGCAGCGGTAACCTCTCTGCAAGCTGGCCTGCGAAAGTTGCACGCATCAGTGAAACGGTTGATCCAAGCCAAGCGACTGCCGGTGTGATTCTGGAAATTGAACAAGACTACCGTGCATTAAACCCAACGTCTGCGCCTCCATTGGTGAACGGCATGTTTGTGCGAGCCTTAATTGAGGGGCAAGAGAACCCGAGTTGGGTCATCCCAGAGCGTGCGCTTCATGGCGATAAGATTTACCTGATGGGAGATGACAATCGTCTGCAAGTCGTGACGGTTGAAGTGTTATATCGTCGCAATAACCAAGTGGTGATCGATGGTGAACTAGAGCAAGGTCAGAAGCTGATTATCAACGATTTGCTGCCTGCGATTAACGGCATGCTATTGAAAGAGTCACCTGAACAGTCAGAAACGGCTATTGAGGAGTCTGATTCATGATCCGATTCTTCGCCAAGCATCCAACAGCAGCCAACTTGCTGATGCTAACGCTGCTGATATTGGGGATTTCTTCACTTTCCACGATTAAGCGTGAAACTTTTCCTGAGTTTGATCCGCCCTACATCCTAGCTGGTGTGGTTTACCCCGGCGCTTCCCCTCAAGAGGTAGAAGAGAGCATCTGTATCCGAATGGAAGATGCTGTCGATGGCCTTGCCAACATTAAAGAAACTCAGTGTGAAGCGATTGAAGGCTCTGCGCGTCTTATCTTAAAACTGAATGAAGAAGCCGACATCGGCCGCATGCTGGTTGATGTTCAAACTCAGATCAATTCGATAAACGACTTCCCACAAGAGATTGAATCTCCTGTGGTCCAAGAGCTCGATTGGAACGAGCCAGTTGTGGATGTCGCGATCACCGCAGATACCACATGGCCAGCGCTAAAAGCGTATGCCGAACAGCTTAAACGCACGTTAAAAATCGATTACGATGTCTCTTTGGTTGAAGTTGCAGGCTTCTCTGACCACCAATACCGAGTAGAGTTAGATACTCAAGCCATTCGCCAACTTGGCTTGAGTGTGGGTGATATTGCGGAGCAGATTGGCCGTCAAAACGTCAAGTTGCCAAGTGGTAATGTCGAAACGCCAGATAAGAACTTTCTGATCCGCTTTGACGAACGACGCGTGACGCCGGAAGAGCTTGAGACTATCGTCGTGGGCTCTGGTACAAATGGCTCAATCATCCGTCTAAGAGATATTGCGACGATTACCGACCGGTTTGAATTGGACGAACAGAAAGTCCTCTTCGACGGTCATCCGTCTGCCTTATTAAAAGTCAGCAAAAACAAAGAAGATGACGCACTGCGTATCAAGGAACGTGTTGCTCAATTTGTCGAAGAACAACAAGCTATCGCGCCAGACGGTGTGATGCTACAAATGACCAATGACCTTTCATCTGTGCTTTGGGATCGCCTGAACATGATGGTCAAAAACGGTTGGCAAGGTATCATTCTGGTTTTCGCCACCATGTGGTTGTTCTTTAGTTTTCGCTACTCTTTTTGGGTCGCAGCTGGTTTGCCCGTAGCCTTCTTAGGTGGCTTATTTTTGATGGCGCAACTTGGCCTGTCCATCAACATCATGTCTTTGGTCGGGTTACTCATGGCCATCGGTATCATGATGGATGATGCCATCGTTATTGCCGAATCGATTGCCGCTCACCTCGACCGAGGAGAAGAGATCGATGATGCCGTAACTAAAGGGGTGAAAAAGGTACTGCCGGGGGTGATTTCTTCCTTCCTAACCACGGTGTGTATTTTCGGTAGCTTGTTATTCCTGCAAGGTGAAATGGGGGCGGTACTTAAAGCGGTTCCTCAAGTTCTGATCCTCGTTTTGAGTTTGAGTTTGGTGGAAGCCTTCTTGATCCTACCTAACCACCTTTCTCATTCACTGCATAAACAAAAGCAAGAGCGAAAGACACCGAAGTTCAAACAAAAGCTGCTCGCTTCTTTTGAAAACTTCCGCAACACCACCTTGGTCAACGCAGTAGATAAAGTGGTCGAGTATCGCTATGCCTTTATGGGTGGCGTGGTTGCCTTGCTTCTTATCTCCGCGGCCACGTTAGTAGGTGGTTTACTCAAGTTCCAACCCTTCCCTGAATTGGATGGCGACATTGCAGAAGCGCGTATTATTCTTCCTCCGGGTTCTTCTCTGTCTCAAACGGAAGCTGTCGTCGATAAGATCGTCGCTTCCGCTCAAAAGCTAGATAAAGAATGGACAGAGAAAGTGGAAGACGGCAATCCATTGGTTCTACACATCACCAGTCAATTCAACGCTAACGCCGACGCGAATGAATCTGGCCCTCACATTGCCACGGTACGTCTGGATTTGCTGGGTGCAGAGAGTCGTAACACACTCATCGATGAATTTGTCGATGCATGGCGTGAAGACATTGGTGAACTTGCCGATCCTATCTCGCTGGTATTTAAACAACCGACCATGGGGCCGGGTGGACGAGCGATTGAAATTCGAGCGAAGCATGATGAACTGGATGCTCTCAAAGCCGCCTCTATCGACATTCAACAATACTTAAATGAGTTTGACGGTGTCCATGGCGTGTTGGATGACATGCGTATGGGTAAAGAAGAAGTCTTGGTAAAACTGCGTCCGGGCGCAGAAGCTTACGGGATTAACGGCCAACTCATCGCCAATCAATTGCGTGCAGCTTTCTTTGGCCAAACCGCAGACGAGATCCAAGTTGGGGTAGAAAACATTTCCATCGAAGTTCGCCTTGATAAAGCGCAAGCTGGTGACTTACAGCAATTGGCAAACTTCCCAATTATCTTGTCCGATGGAAGTCAAATTCCGCTCGCGACCATTGCTACTTTGGATTTCCAACGTAATTACGTAAGAATCCAGCGCATTGATGGCTTGCGCACCGTGAGCGTATTCGGCGATATCGACAATACGAAAGCCAACTCAACCACCATTATTCGTCAGTTCCAACAGGATGAGGCGCCAAAGCTTATGCAAAAGTATCCTGGTCTTCGCTTTGATTTTGAAGGTGAAGCCAAAGATACCGCTGAAACTGGCGCATCAATGGGTAAAGGCTTCTTGCTTGGTTTGTTTGGCGTGTTTGCGATTCTGAGTTACCAATTCCGCAGTTATTTGGAACCATTCGTCGTCATGCTTGCGATTCCCCTCGCTTTTATTGGCGTGGTATGGGGACACATCCTACTCGGTCACTCATTAAGTATGCCAAGTATGATGGGCTTCGTCTCATTAGCAGGGATTGTGGTGAATGACTCGATTCTGTTAGTTCAGTACATACGCCATCATGTGGATGAAGGGGATAATGTGCATGACTCGGTAGTCAAAGCCAGTCGGGAACGCTTTAGAGCAGTATTCCTAACATCAATGACCACTGCAGCAGGTTTGCTTCCGTTACTGACTGAAACCAGTTTGCAAGCACAGGTTATCCAACCACTGGTTATCTCCATCGTGTTTGGTATTTTCGCATCCACTCTGCTGGTGTTGTTTATGATCCCTGCTGCGTATGCCATTTTAGCTGACTTCGGCCTAGTCCATAAGCACGAAGAAATCTAAAACGACTGATAAGTAAACTTATCAAAATGAACAAGAGCGGCTTAGGTCGCTTTTTGTTCAATACCAATGCGTTAAAAAACACACAATCACTTAACAAACAGAGGGTTATTGTGTCTCATTAAGTGTGAATATGAACAGTTAAGGATTAAGTATGTTGAGTTTTATATAACCAAATCAAATAACCAACACAAGATTTATAATATGTTTTATTGTCAAAAACGGCATTTCACAGAGTAAAAATACACGTAGGCAACACATTCACAATTTAAACTCACGATAATGAAAACATTGATTGAAGAATTAACATTTTAACAATCATTACAACAATGTTAACTTTAGCCTCGTTGGTCGCGCTGGTGGTAAGCCTCTCACCAAGCCTATTGTCAGTTTTATATGGACGTTCGACCACCTCCAAAATGAATAGACACCCAATTTGGTGCCCTTTTTTCGCCCGTGAAGGTATTCTTCGCGGGCTTTTTTCTTTAAGTTAAGTATGAACGCTCTGGATCAACTTTTTTTGCCAACCTTTCGGATTTGGAGGTAGTATGCGAATCAATAAGCGGAGACAGTGCTAGCAACTCTAAAACATTTTTTTCAAAGATTTCATCCGCGTGTCTTACCCAATCTAAAAACTTTTTTTGAGCAAACATAGGCTCGATTTCATATAAAAATTCAATACTAAAGTAAAACTCATTTTTGATAGGCAAATTGTACACTCTTCGATAGTCTTTTTTATACTCCAAATTTCCTTCTACATATTTTGAAAATGTATTTTCACCAATCTTGATATCTTGGCATTTGATTGGAGGATAACCACGAAGAAACTCTCCTACAAGGAACTCTTCTTTCGCTCTCTTTTTTTCTTCGTTTATCGGGTCCATTCCCCAACGATGATTTGCATACGCAATGGCATCATTCATCAACTCTGTATGATCACCTTTTTGAGAACCGTCAGGTGACTCTACAGCATGATAAAAATCCACGTACTCTTTCTCTATAAATGAAGATAGTTGATTAACACTAGTAATATATTTATCTGAAGATTTAATCCTTAACCGAATATATAAGCTACCTTGTTTATTGATTGGTAATAGTGGATTTATTATTTTATTTTGAAAAGAGAAATAAATCGTGGCCAAGTTTATAAACTTTTCATGCCGCTCTACTTTTGAATCAATATTGAATCGTTGTAATTCAATAAAATCTTGGTATACATGACCTTCATATATATTGTTCGGACATTCAAATGATAGTACTAAGTCATCTATCTGGAACGCATTATGTAATAAATTAGAGAAATCCGGCTTTCCTCTAAAACCATCTTTACACATTTTAATAAAACTCATATGTCTATCTCTTATTCTTCAAATATGCATCAATACCTTTAAACGAGAGCCTGCAATATGAGTTCTAATTCAAGTAAAGGTAAGCCACATACTAAGGTATTATGAAGGTCAAAAAGGAGATCGGATCTTTTCAAAATTTTAAATATCTAACATCACCTCCACTTTACTGAAATCTACACTTTTAAAAGTTACATCCGCTCCATCCAGCAATAGCTCATCAAACACGCCAACTATTGATAATAGGCTTGAGGATCTGATCTCCACCCATGAAATGAGAAACAAAAAAGCCAGCCTTAAAAGGCTGGCAAGTAGAGCAACAAGGTCAGTGCTTACTGCTAACTAACACCGAACTCGTATTGGATTCATTTTCGTCTGTTAGTCTCTTTTATCGGCGTTTATGACTTGCTTGCTTTCTCTTTGTGGCACGTTACCTTTACTAACTGTTCTTGCTCATCTTTAATGTTTTTCACGATACGCTCATCACGTGCGTGAATGGCATCCATGTTCATTTGCTGAATATCTGCTATAGCTTCATGTTTCATTTCAGAAAAGTCCTGACGTAAATCTGAGCTCCACTCCTCTTTGTCTAAAGTGTTAGCAGCAGCGATTGGTGATGACATTACAGCAATAAGACTTAGAGTAGATAGAAATACGCTTTTCATAATAAGCTCCTTGAGGATTAGCAGTTAATTTTAATTACAATTCATATATTGCACATACGATGCCAACTTTTATTTTGTTATTTTTCAACAACTTAAATAAAACCTCATATTCAACGTTATCTTCGTCTGGTAAATTTCGCTAACCAAGTGTCAAATTAACCATGCGAATTTAAACATTAGAAACATACATATTAGAAATGCTTTGTCAGGCAGTTTTCTCATCAGATAATTACGTAACTGCCCACTAAAAAATCACTTTGAATCAAAATGCGGAAACAAAAAAGCAGCCCGAAGGCTGCTCCTAATCGTTAACATCAAGCTTGTTAACTCGATACGCTTGCTTCAACGCTCGACGTCACTGGCGACTTTCTGAAACGATTAATCAAACGATGGATAAACCTCTTAATCGATCTGAAAATATTTTTAATATCTTCAAGCATTAAATACAAACAAGGCACCAACACTAAAGTCAGAACCGTTGCGTACAACACCGCAAAGCCCAAAGCGACAGCCATCGGTATGACAAAACGCGCCTGCAAACTCGTTTCAAACATTATCGGCAATACACCCGCAAACGTCGTTATTGAGGTGAGCGTGATAGCTCGAAAACGAGCACAACCCGCCTCAACAACCGCTTGTTTGATGTTCATACCCTTTTCTCTCACTTGGTTTACGTAATCTGTCATAACCAGAGAGTCGTTGATAACCACGCCAGCAGCGGCGATCAAACCAAATGTCGACATCATACTGATGTCTAAACCTAGCCAGAAATGGCCCCAAATCGCCCCCGTCAGACTAAACGGAATGACGGACATTACAATCAAAGGTTGGGTATAACTTTTTAACGGTACAGCTAACAAGATGTAGACGATGATCATGCCTGCAATAAAGAACAAAATCTGTTCATTACGCTGCGCAGCCTGCTCTTCAATATCACCGCCCAATTCTGTTTTCACAGTTGGGAAGGCTTGCTTCATGTCCGGTAAGATATTGTCGTCGATAACTTTCACGACTTCTTGAGGTTCAACCAACTCTTCATCTATAGAGCCATAGACATAAACGGTTTGATAACCGCCTTCACGTCGAATGGTACTCACACCCGGTTGCTCGTTGATCTTCACCACATCACCAAGCATGACCTTTTTGCCTGCTGGTGTGGTAATCACAGCGTAACGCAGTGATGAGAAGGCTTCACGCGTCAGTTGCGGGTAACGCACCATAACCTTAATTTCTTCGCCATCACGAATAATGCGCTGCGCTTCACCACCGTAGAAACTGCCACCTACTTGCTCTGCGATCATCGTGAGATCCAAGCCCAAATCATAAGCAACAGGGGCAAGCGATAGCAGTACCTCTTTACTACCGGAATCAATAGACGAAGAAATATCGTACAAACCTTCTTCTTGCTGTAAACGCTCTATCAAGTAACGCCCAGCCTCGTTGAGCTCATTGATGTTAGAACCAAACAACAAGTAACCAAACTCATCTCTGTCACCACCACCCGCACTCTGCTCGCGGATTTTGATGCTCTTCATACCTGGAATAACAGGCATAGCTTCACGCCAACGTCGAGCCAGTTCAAATGTATTGAACGGGCGTAACTCTTCATCAACCAGAGGTACTAATACACGACCTTCGGTGCGGCTTCTGTTGTACGACAGCACATCACGAATCATTCCTTGACCATGTTCCGCAATGGTCTCAGATTCGATCTTTTGCATGACACGTTCAATAGTCTTGAGTGCACTGATTGTCTGCTCACTTGAAACGGTATCATTCATTTCAATAGTGATCGCAGGATAGTCGGTCGGCACTTTAGGGTTAGGGATCACCCGAACATAATTCGCGTTGATCAAAGCCGCGCTGATCAGCAGTAAACCACAGAACACCGCAAACACTGTCCAGCGCCAATGGGTGCATGTTGTTACAAAGTTACGATATGGACCATTTACAAAACCAAAAAAACGTTGGTTAAATCGGTCACGCCAGCCACCTGGTTTAACTGGCTTAAAATGAGTATGCGCAAGGTGTGCAGGAAGGATCAGCTTCGATTCAATCAAACTGAAGATCAAACAAAGAATCACGACCCCCGCGATACCATAAAAGAAGGCACTATCAATACCGCTAGACAACAAGAAAGGGGCAAACACAGCAATTGTGGTTAACACACCGAAAGTGGCTGGTGTGGCAACACGTTTTACACCACGAACCACGTTTTCGACGCCACCACCTTTTTCTTCAATTTCGCTGTAAGCGCTCTCTCCCATCACGATGGCGTCATCAACTACAATACCGAGCACCATAATGAAAGCGAACAGCGAGACGATGTTCACTGTAATACCCAAAGCTGGCATCATCATCACCGCACCAAGGAAACACACTGGTAAGCCGATCATTACCCACATAGCCAAGCGGAAACGTAGGAAAATGGTCAGCATAATCGCGACTAATGCAGCGCCTTGCAGCAAGTTTTTCAACATCATGTCGAGACGCCCATTTAAATAATAAGTCGTATCAACTAAGACTTTGAGCTTAACATCCTGCGGCAATGTCTTGTTTTTTGCTTCAATATAGTTACGAACGGACTGTGCAACAGGGATAATGTTCTGGTCACGAGTTGCTTCAACAGACATGTAGATCGCATTTTGCCCTGAGTATTCAAAATAGCGCTCTTCTTCCGTAAAGCCATCTTTTATCGTGGCAATATCTTGCAACAGAACCTTTGCTCCATTTGCGCCAAGCTTTACTGGAATATTTCTAAACTCATCACCACGGTAGTATTGGTTTTCAATCCTTACTGCAATCATCCCTGAATTTGTTTTTACTTCGCCCGCAGAAAAGTTAGCTGAATAACGGCTGATCGCGCTGCTGATATCGCTCAACGTAAGGTCGTATTTACGAAGAACAAGTGGGTCAACTTCGATCGCTATTTCTTCTTCTGGCGCACTCAGATACACCAGCATGACGTTTTCTAACTGAAGTAATTCATCTTCGATTTGCTTAGCAAGCGGTTTAAGCTCCTCGAGCGGTCGGTCCCCAACTAACCCCATTTCGATTACATCTTGGCGCCATTCAACTTGGTAGACATTGATTGGTTCCATACCCGCTGGTAAGTTAGACAAGGTATCAATACGTTGGTTTACATCATCTAAGACACGCTTGATATCGGCATTAACGTCTACCTCGATGGAAACATACGCGCTACCTCTAGAGGCCGTTGAGACTGCTTTTTTAATCCCGGTGACGTCTTTAATCGATTCCTCGACCTTAACGAGAATACTCTCTTCTATCTCTTGAGGAGAAGCGCCAGGATAAGTCGCACGAACATCAATGTAGTTCACCTCAATATTCGGAAACATCTGCCTTTGAATAAAGAGAAAACTCACCACACCCATGATAATGATGAACACCATCAAAAGGTTGGCAGCGACGGGGTTATTCGCAAAATAGGCAATCAAGCCCTTTTGTTTAATATCTTCCATGACAAACTCCTACTTACTGTACGACGGTTTCGGAGTCGTCACTCTTTTTTGCGATTTGTACCGCCATGCCTTTTTGAGGGTACTCGGGCAAGGTCAGTACCAACTTATCACTTTGCTCTAAACCTTCGCCCACCAGCAAAAACTCACCTTCTGCTCTCAAAACCGTGACAGTTCTGGGTTGAAGTTGATTATCGCCATTCACTACCCACACGGTACGATTTTTTACTAATTCCTGTGGTAAGCGGTAGATATGCTTAAGTTCCTTACCAGTGAAGCTCACTTCAACGTAGGAGCCGAATTTAATTGGAGGCTGCTGGTTATCGACACCGTATGGGTCCACGATTTGAATGACCATGTTAATCATTCGGGTAGCGCTATCAATCATGCCTAAATCACGAACTACTCGACCTTCTCTAGTGGTAGAAAACACACCTTGCTGCGTCACTGTCGCAGTGAGTTCACCAATGGATTCGGGTAAAAATGCACTATCAAAACCGGCAATGGGTACGTGCACCTCTGCCACTTCGATGTTGTTTAACGTGGCAACTCGAGAACCAGATGTAACAAATTGACCAACACCAATATCACGCTCAACAACCAGCGCATCGTAAGGTGCAACGACTTTGCAATTTTCTAACTCTCTTTTTGCTCGTTTGAGTGCCGCTTGAGCCGACTTCACTTGGGCTTGTGCGCTCAAAACGTGAGGTTTGCGTAAATACAGATCCGTCACTTGCTTATCGCTCAGTCTCTTTGCCTGACGTTTTGCCACTTCGGCTTTCGCTTGTTCCTCAATCAAGTTTGCGCGTGCACTAGCTAAATCGGCTTCAGCTTGTAGAACCGACGCTTCATAGTTGTCACTTTCAATTGTGAAAAGAACCTCTCCTCGTTTCACGATGCCACCCGTTACAAAATTCGGGTGCCAACTTATCACTTCACCACTGACTTGCGCGGAAAGGTGTGTTTTTTCAAAAGGGACTAATTCACCGTGACTGGTAATCACCACTTTGTGATCAGTAGGAAAAAGAGAAGAAGCCTGAACAGTAGGTTCTGTAATTGCATCTTTGGTTGACTCTTTTTCCGGCGCAGTTGCGGCAATTGCAGCATATCCTGCATAAGAGCCTCCAACGACGACGAAGGGTAAAAGCCAACGTAATATGGGTTTTGCTAACATCGAAAATCCTTTTTTATTGTTGTTTTCAACACCACACTTTTATTCAGTCCATTGCTCCCGGTAAGCATGGTGGTGAGAGAATTGAATTTGAATAAACATCAAAGCGGCGCTTGCCTAGTCTTTTAAGCAGCTAACTAGATAGTTATTGCCAATTCAAAGTTAATAAAATTAACAAAAAATTAACCAACTGCGCAAGTTGCTCTGACTTAACTTTTATTCTAAACAGCAAATGACATGCCAAGCATTTATTTATTAAAAATCATATGGTTATATAAAAATCATTATTTTATCCAGTGTGCTATTGGTCATAATCACCAGATATTAGTGATTATGACCAATACGGCCATAATGATAATTAAAATAAATGATTATCTGCGCTCTAAAAGTTGAACTTAGTGCAGGCTCTATGGCAATTCATTGATTAATCGCTCGTTATCAAACGGTTCTGGGTGCATGTGGCGTCAGCTTAAGTCTATAATTTGGAGTAGGTAACACTCTGTAAGACAAGGAAATGTGCTTTGTTACAAACGCTCGCCAAGTTGCTCTTCCCCTCGCTGCTCACTATTTTATCGGCATGCTCATCCGTATCGTTGAATGACGCCAGTGAAAAGTCCACCAGCTTTCAGCTCGGTTATCAAAAGGATTCTGTTCTTGCGAAGTACTTTGAAGCTTATGGGAGAGACCCTAAGTCCATTACTGGCTTTGCACCGTTAAATCAGGGACACGATGCCCTTCTTGCTCGAACCTCTTTGATCGAGTCCGCCCAGAAAAGCCTTGATCTTCAATACTATATTTACCGTGGTGACGAAACGAGTCAGCTAATAACGTGGCGCTTGTATGAAGCGGCAAAGCGTGGTGTTCGAGTAAGGCTGTTGCTTGACGATATGCAAAAGCGAAACGACGATGTGATGGCTGCCCTCAATGCACATCCTAATATAGAAATCCGCTTATTTAACCCGCATCAGTATCGCGACTCCCGTTGGTTCGCTCTTGCTAGCGATTTTGAACGCCTTAATCGTCGTATGCACAATAAGTCTCTGATTGCAGACAGTGTTTCCGCCATTGTCGGAGGTAGAAATATCGGCAATGAATACTTCTCTTTTGAATCGCAAGTTGAGTTTGGTGATTTTGATCTTCTGCTCTATGGTGAGGCGGTACAACAAACTGCCGATCAGTTCGACCTCTACTGGAATAGCGCCTATTCGATACCAATGGAATGGATTACACCGAATTCACAGCAAATTACCGACCAAGCGATTCAAAAGCAGGTCAATAAACTCCGGTTAGAGGAAAAGTTTTCAACCGGCCGCTATGACTTCACTCAACTGGATATGTACCAAGATCTAAAACAAGGCAAACTCAAGCTCTACTGGGGAGAAGCGAAAGTATGGTTTGATCTGCCCGATAAAGTCGCGACCCGAGAGAGCCAACTTATTGATAATTTAACGGAGCTGGTTAAAAGTGTTGAGGATTCATTTGTGCTCATCTCTCCCTATTTCGTTCCAACTGAAGTAGGTACTCAAGCATTAAGTAACGCGGCCAAGCGAGGCGTTGATATCACGATTGTGACCAATAGCCTCGCGTCTAACGATGTGTTTGCCGTGCATGGTTGGTACGCAAAATATCGAAAAGATCTACTCGAAGCTGGAATAAAGCTTTGGGAAGTAAAAGCGAGCGCGAAACTCAAAAGTAAGTGGAGCCTCACGGGGAGTAGCAGAGCAAGTTTACACGCTAAAGCAATGACGATTGATAACAAAACACTTTTCGTTGGTTCGATGAACTGGGACCCACGTTCGGCCGCTTTGAATACCGAAATGGCCGTTGTTATCGAACAGCCAGAATATGTGCAAATGTTTCTAGAACAACTGCCGAGTCAACTGTCGAGTAACGCCTATGCCTTAACTCTGCGCGACGGGGACATTGTCTGGACCGACGTAAAAACAGGCGAAGAATACGACTCCGAACCAGAAGCAGGAGTATGGCGAAAAATGGGCGCTTGGTTCTCCGGAATATTACCGATTGAAGATCAGCTATAACAGCTGCCAATACTGCAAACCTCCCCAGTCAAGCAAAACAAAATGGACGCTAGTTTTGGGCAGGGGACACAACCAACATAAGGAAGTTCAATGCCAGCGCAATGGAATGAATACTATCAGAAAATTTTAAGCCAACCTCACCGCCCAAACGTGGAAAATGCCGTAAACCAACTTAAGATAGAAGGCAAAGTCGCTCTTGATATTGGCTGCGGAATAGGTCGAGACAGCCACTTTCTACTCGAACAGGGATTTAAGGTTCACGCATGTGATAGCAATGAAGATGCAGTAAAAACTTGTTTAACACGCTTTGAAGGTAATAAACGATTTTCGGTTTCGCAGTGCTGTTTTACTGAATTTAATTACCCTCAGTGCAGCTTGGTTATCGCAAATGCCAGTTTGTTCTTTTGCCCTGACACAGGCTTCAAACAAGTCTGGACAAAAATAGACAGCGCATTACAACCGGGCGGTATCTTCTGCGGCGATTTCTTGGGAGTGAAAGACTCCTGGGTTACCTCCGAAATGCACCCAAACATTACCGCATTAACAAAAAAGGAAGTGGAAAGCTTATTCGAAGGTTACGACCTCATTTCATTGCATGAAAGAGATGAAGACGGGACCACTGTAGTCGGAAGCCAAAAACATTGGCACATGTTTAGTGTGACCGCTCGAAAGCGCTAAAAATGGTCTCTCAGTAAAGAAAGCAGCACTTCAAATCAGTGCTGCTATCAGAGATTAATTGACGGGATACACCACTTCAAAACGCTCTAAAACCAGCGTACGTTTCTCATGCCAATCGATGTTCAACTCATCGCATTCAGCTTTAAAAAATGCAGTATGAGCATCACGCCACCAGTTTAAGGTTCTATCACCTTCGCCTTCTGCGTAGGCAAACTCTGCGGTTACATTCTCATATTTGCATGTACTTACGTCAGTAATTCGTATCACGCAAACCGGGTCCCCATCCCAATTCGTCACTACTTGTAAATGACCGACTTGGGGCATGGTTTCACCATGTTCTCGATACCAAAGCTCCAAACTGCACGATGCAGTTTTCTGTCCAATACGAACCAAGTCTGCGCATACATTCGCGTTGTATTCATCGGCACAATAATAGTCAGCACTGACTGATGGTACAGCTTCCCTTTGTTCTGGTGATAATAATTCTAGGAATTGTTCTAAGTAATCCTTAGCTCGCGCGTCCATGCTCACTCCATTAATCATAAATTCGCAAGGAGGATAAAAGATATCACAACAAATAACCACCAGGAACAAACTGAAAAACAACAAGAATATGACTTCTACGAAGACGACTGTTATTTCTTTTGTAATAACTTTGCTAAACGTTTGTGCTATTTGCTATTGTTGCATGGTCTATCTGTACTCTTCTCGTGAAAGGACGTTATATGCGCTTATTTATTGGTATTTTTTTCTCGCTGATACTTGCCTTGCCAACAATGGCATCGGAGGAAAAGTATTCAGAATCGGATCTGTTAGATAGACCATTAATGGAACGCTATATTTTAGATGAACTAAAAGCGCTACGTCAGGACTATCAAAGCCTAGAAAAGCGAATGATCACAGAGATCACCGATCGCGAGCTAACGGTCGCAGATAAATCGTTGAACTATGCCAACGTGACCGTTACATACTTCTTCTACATCATTGCTGGTGTCGCATCGCTGATTGCCTTTGTCGGATGGCAATCTCTGCGCGAGTTTAAACACAACACCAAAGAGATGGCTGATAAACGATTGGAGAAGATCGCCCAAGAATACGAGAAAAAGTTTGTCGCCCTTGAGCGAGATTTAAAACGCAAAACTCGCATTATCAGCGAAAACAACAAAGAGATTGAGAAAATCAACGAGATCCATAACTTATGGCTACGTGCACAAAGCTCTCAAACTCCAGAACAACGTATTGAAATCTATGATGAAATCTTATTAATTCGTCCAGGTGATTTAGAAGCGTTGACTTACAAAGCCGACGCAGCGATGGAAATCAACGAATACCATTGGGCACTTAGCATTTGTAACCGCGTACTTGAAGTCGATTACACCAACGGCCCTGCACTGTATCAACGCGCGTGTGCATACTCTCGCCTTGGTATCGAAGAGCAAGCTATTGAAGACTTGGAACGCGCAATTGAATACAGCCCATCCATTCGTGATTTACTTGCCGAAGAACGAGACCTCGAATTGCTGCACGGTAATGAGCGTTTTGAAAAGCTCTTACATCTAGCAAGCGAATAATGGAATAAACAGCATGAGCAGCCACTTTAATCTAGAAGACGCTAGCCAAGTATTGGTTGGTGCTTTTGCCCTAGCAGTCCCGATCTCATTTTCGGAGGAGGCGTGGCGATTGGGTGAGAGCCTACCAATGGCAAACTTGCTCATGCTGTTAAGTCTTTCTGTCATTTTCCTCAGTTTTTTCGCGTATCAAAGCGTGTTTCAAAGCCACATCAAGAATCGCGTATCCATCTTTATTTTTCGTGTGGTTATCGCGTACCTCATTGCGGCCGTTGTGGTAGCGTTAGTTCTTTTCTGTCTTGATAAGCTGCCACTCATGAATGAGCCTTTGGTTGCGATAAAACGCGTTATCGTCATCACAATGCCTGCTTCGATGGGCGCGATCGTAGTCGACAGTTTCGACAAAGAATAGAGATAATCGCTACTCTTCTTCTAACGTTAAGTTCGACCCCGAGTGGTCTTTCCCTAATACATCTTCTGGGTTTCGCAGTGCGCAGGTTTCTAACGACAAGCACCCGCAGCCAATGCATCCGCCTAAATCGTTTTGCAACGCTTTAAGTTTTTGAATCTTTTGTTCTAACTGTTCATGCCAATGGCTTGCCATTTCTTCCCATTGCGCTTTGTTAGGGGCTTGGTGTTTCGGCAGTTCATCTAACGCATGTTTAATTTCTTCTAACGACAACCCAACTTGCTGCGCTGCTTTGATCACCGCAACACGGCGCAACACACTACGATGGTAGCGACGCTGATTACCTTGATTTCTCCAACTCGAAATCAGTCCTTTTTGCTCGTAAAAATGTAGGGCAGATACTTTCACTCCAGAACGTTTTGCCACTTCTCCTACGCTGATTTCCATCCTTGACTCCCTGTATATCAATTTTGTTAAAAAAACGCTTTACCTCAAGTTTACTTGAGGTTTTAAAGTTGCACCATCTTAATTAACGCTAAACCCCGGCGAGCTCAAGATAATGTGTTCAGCGCGAACGACTTGGTTGTTAAACACAAGACAGTTGGACATCAACCTTTTGAAAGCCATCGGGAGTTAGAGGCAAACATAATGAAAAATAAAACTCAGCCGTACTTAGCTGGCCGCTTCTTCGACAGCATTTCCTCTGGCTTATTCATGATGGCGCTGCCATGGGTCATGCTTTCCGAACCTAACATGGGCACTTTCGTCGCTTTAGTTTCTCTGAGCTGCACCGCGATTTCTTTTCTAGCAACGCCTTTCTTTTCCACTTTAATTGACCGACATTCACGCAAAGTACTACTCGTGCTCAATCAATGGATTCAATCGGGTATGGCTTTGGTGGTGTTCATTGCTTATTGGTTAGGGTTTGAGTCACACTGGTTGCTGGCTTTTGCGCAATTGGTGTATTGGGTTTCGAGTAATTTTGCATGGACGACCAACAACGCCTTCACCCAAGAAAATTATCAGCACCATGAGTATGCGAAAATTTCGGGTCAGCAAGAAATTGTAATGCAATCCACAACCCTCGGAGCTGGCGCGTTGGGTATTGTTTTGCTTGAAATGTGGGGTATGAAAGAGTTTGCTTTGTTTGCGGCCAGCGCCTCTGCGTTAGCAGCGATGTTCTATATTCTGACGCCTTATACCCAACAATTAAGGGCATCAAAATCCGTTGCTTTCATCGCGCAACTCAAAGAGAGCAAACAAATATTCCGTCTCGAACCCCGATTTTATGGCTTTATTCTGCTCTCTTGCCTCTCTTATCCTGCATTGACGTATTTGAGCAAACTGGTGCCGATTTGGTTTTCTGAACAAGGCATCTCTGGCGATTGGTTTGCAGGGTTCAACATCAGTTTTGGCCTCGGCTCGTTGCTAACCGGCTTTATTGTCACCAAAGTGCTAAGCCGTGCCTCCCATAGCCACATTATGTTCGCTTCGATGGTTATGGTCTCTTTTGCGCTTATCGGGATGAGTTTTGCGATGAGCCCGCTGACCATCTTATTGTTTACGGCGCTGTTCGGCGTATTTAACGCGCTAAATCGCATTGCGAGAGTCAACTGGATGCATCACACCGTAGCGGTTCATCAACGAGGTCGCGTCGATGGCGGCATCAGCATGTTTGCCACCACCATTCAATCTCTCAGTTACGTCCTGATTGCAATATTGAGTCATTACGAACTAACACAATACGGTTTTGCAATCGCAGCCGCTGTCATGGTATTAGCAGTGATTTTGATGGGATTACTCAGCCGAGACGTCGAGCCGTTTAACGACCTGCCCCTTCATGCAGCAGCAAAGTGAAGCATAGAAATTGAGAAGTTGAGAAATTGAAAAAGCGAGATAGGAAGGCAACCAACATCGTCTTCCTATTTTTTACGCCAGCACTTTTGCCTCTATCGCTTATCAGCAAGGTTGGGTATTCTGAGGTGACCAACATGAGCAGAGGGAAATCGCAGTGAACTTAAGGCAATTAGAAGTCTTTTACGCCATTATGCAAGCAGGAACGGTGTCAGGCGCGGCTCGCTTACTGCACGTTTCCCAACCTAATGTCACTCGAGTTCTCGCCCATACAGAACAACAACTGAGCTTCGCTTTATTTGAGCGTGTAAAGGGCCGTCTCGTTCCCACTCAAGAAGCCAAAGCCTTATTGCCAGAGGCTGAAAAAGTCTATCAACAACTCGGACAATTTCGCTCTCTGACCAACAAAGTCAAACAGGGAACTCAACATTTACGAGTCGGTGCTCCGCCTGTTTTGGCCGCACACTTGTTAGCGCCGACTGTCGCGTTGCTGTCGAAAGAGCACGGCATCTCCTTTGAGCTCTTAACGGCCAATCGCGATGAGCTGTGCTCAGGTTTACTGAAACATGAACTGGATGTCGCCATTGCGTTCGGTGAAGAAACACCACCAGCGATCATGGGGCACGTGTTATTGAAAGAAAACTTAGCACTGATCGCTCCTAAAAGCGCAGCGATACCCGCAGAAAAAACCGTCATTTTAGAAGAACTCATCAGTCACGATTTACCCATTATCGGTTTAGATAGCCGAGACCCTCTGGGCTTGCTGTTACATCAAACCTTGTCAGCGCGTGACGAGCATTATCAACATGCCATTACCGTCCGCAGCTACTCCGCGGCGGCTGAACTGGTGAAAAACGAAGCAGGATTCGCGATTGTAGACCCTTGGACTGCAAAACAATATCGCCAAGATAATGCCGTTTCCGTGCATGCTTTGGAGCCAAATATGTCCTTCTCTGTCTCTATTTTATTCGCAGAGCACACACCTCAATCCATTGCGACAAAGCAATTTATCACCGCCCTAAAACAACAGATGGTTTAAAGGTATAACCTGAAGTTATACCTGCCTAACAAATAAGCATTCGGTTTCCTAAATCAGTCTGGCTACATTAATGAGCAATAACGATGACGAAGGGAACCATCATGCAAATTGCTCAACCTTACCTACTTTTTCTTGGCGATGTAACCGATCCACTCGCAGCAAAAACCGCGCGTGGCATATATCAATGGCGACCTGAGATTTGTCTTGGCCAAATCCGCCTGACGCCAGAAACCGTATCGCTTAGTTTAACCGACATGACACTACAACAAGCGCAGCAGCAAGGAGCAAAAACGCTGGTGCTTGGCACTGCAAATCCAGGAGGCGTCATTCCCGAAGCTTGGCAAGCAACCTTACTTGAAGCGGCAGAGATGGGATTTGAAATTGCATCGGGCATGCACCAACGTTTGGCGGAACTTTCTCCTCTTGCCGATCTAGAACAACGCGGATTAACCAAACTGTATGATGTTCGTCATTATGATGCCCCGCTCAAGGTCGGCAATGGCAAAGCTCGCGCAGGCAAGCGAGTACTTACTGTAGGGACAGATTGCTCCGTTGGAAAAATGTACTCTGCCCTTGCCATTGAGCATGCATTGAAGCGTAAAAACTGTCGTGCAGAGTTCAAAGCAACGGGTCAAACCGGAATTCTCATCGCAGGCAGTGGCATTTCGATTGATGCTGTAGTTGCCGATTTTATCTCCGGCGCAGTAGAAGCGATCAGCCCTGAGTTCACCGATCACGATTGGGACATCATCGAAGGGCAAGGTTCATTGTTTAACCCTTCATTTGCTGGCGTAAGTTTGGGCTTACTTCACGGCGCACAAGCTGACGCTCTGATACTGTGCCATGAGATTGGTCGCCCGCACATCCGCAACTTACCACATGCGAACTTACCAACCATTGAACAAACGATAGAAGCGAATCTGGCCGCTGCTCGCCTAACAAATCCAAACGCTCAATTAGTGGGTATTTGCTTAAACACTTCGGCGCTCAGCGAAGAAGATGCTGCCCAGTTATGCCAGGATTGGAGCGACAAATACCAAGTGCCCGTCACCGACCCTGTACGTTTTGGCGTTGATGCGGTTGCAGATAGGCTCCTTACGATTTAAGAAACATTTACGGTTTAGAAAATAACTGCGGTTTAGGGAAAACTAGTGAGATGAAAATTCATGTAGAACCTGTCACGATTGCCATGGCGACACCATTTCGCATCTCTCGCGGCAGTCGGACAGAGTGCCACGTAGTCCGAGTGACAATTGAACATCGAGGCATGACCGCCCAAGGTGAATGCACGCCATACCCTCGTTATGGTGAATCGGTTGAATCGGTGATTAAGGCGATTTCTCACGCCGCACATGAACTGCAAAGTTTGTATGCCAAAGGCGAAGCTGATGTCATGGTTCTCAAAAGCCAGCTTCAATCGTTATTGCCCACGGGGGCGGCAAGAAATGCATTGGATTGCGCCCTTTGGCATCTTCACGCGCTTTTGAGCCACAAGCAACAGGTTCACGACCTCTTTACGTTACCAGAGGCGATTGTGACGGCGATGACGGTTTCTATCGACACGCCGCAAGCGATGGCAAAACAGGCACAAGCTTACCTTAGCCAAGGCGCAAAACTGCTTAAGGTAAAACTGGATGGTGAACACGTGCTTGAGCGCGTTGCAGCAGTACGCGATGCTGCGCCGCACGCGCAAATTGTTTTAGATGCGAATGAAGCGTGGCAAGGCCTCGACCTCGCGACGGTATTTGCTCAACTCGAACCGCTAGACATCACCATGATCGAACAACCGTTGCCACAAGACTGCGATGACGTACTCGCCAGCATTCCGCACCCCATTCCACTTTGCGCCGATGAAAGTTGTCACACCAGAGAGCAATTACATCAGCTGGTTGGAAAATATGAAATGGTGAATATTAAGCTAGATAAAACTGGCGGGCTCACTGAAGCACTATTATTAGCCGACGACGCCCAAAAACTCGGTTTTAGCCTCATGTCCGGTTGTATGTTGGGGACGTCGCTTGCGATGCGTGCTGCCTTACCCATTGCTGCTCAGGCAAGCGTTGTCGATCTTGATGGCCCGGTGTTGCTCGGACAAGATGTAACGCCAAGCTTGGTTTATCGCGACGGCGAAATCGTTCTTTCCAAATAGCCTAAACAATCCAGAGGTTTTGCTCCAAAAGTCAGAACCTCTGAGTTTATGATCTCGATTAAAAAACAATCAGCCCCATCATGAAATAAGTCACATAAATTATATGGTTATTGAGGCATGCTAAGATTCCAGTAGTCCAAGAAGGTGGTCTTATGTATCGAGTCATCCGGAAAATGACGTGGAAAACGAATAGGCGGTAATCCCGCCCTACTCCAATGCAGTGCGTGGGTTTCTATAACAACCCACTTCCTAGCAATTCGTAGGTTTTTCACGCCATCTTGCAAGGAGGCTTTATGCCTATCAATAAAATACGCAATATCGCTTTTGTCGGTCAAACCGGGACCGGTAAAACCACGCTGATAGAAAAACTGCTCTTCACCTGCGATGCCACGCACCATTTAGGCAGCGTAGAAAAAGGCGATACCGTTACCGACTTCGACCCTCAATCCATCCAATATCAACACAGTATTGAAGCAACGCCAGTCGCACTGCGCTGGAATAAACACCGGCTCAATATCATCGACACTCCGGGACAAAACGAGTTACTTGGCCGTACTATCAGCGTTTTTCCTGCCGTTGAAACATCTGCCCTTGTCATCGACCCTCAAACCCCACTTAACCAAACTTCCGATCGCTTATTCACCTTTGCTAAAGAGCAGCAAAAATGTCAGATGATCATCATCAATAAGCTCGATAACCACGGTAATCAGTTAGAAAGATTGATGGGGAACATCGTTGAGCATTTTGGTGACCACTGCTTGCCGATCAACTTACCTTCGGCTGACGGAGAATCTGTAGTTGACTGCTATTTCGAACCAGAATTGGGACGAGAAACCTTACTTGCAACAGTAGATGAAGCTCATGAGACCTTAATTGACCAAGTCATCGAAGTCGATGAAGAACTGATGGAACTGTATCTGGAACAAGGCTCCGAACTCACCGCAGAGCAACTGCATGATCCGTTTGAAGAAGCACTGAGAACTGGACATGTGATTCCGGTCTGTTTTGTCTCAGCACAAACCGGCGCGGGCGTCGAGTTGCTGCTGCGCACCTTGGCGGAGATCATGCCCATGCCAAACGAGGGTAACCCTCCTCTACTGGAAAAGAACGGCAAAAAAATCAAAGTAAATTGCGAAACCTTAGAGCACACCGTCGCACACGTGTACAAAGTCAGCGTCGACCCATATATGGGAAAACTTGCCTACTTACGTGTGTATCAGGGTGAAATCAATGCGGGCAGCCAGCTTTATATTGGCGAAAGCAACAAGGCATTTAAAGTTGGGCACTTATATCAACTGCAGGGCAAAGATAGAACCGAGATCCCTCGCGCGCTAGCAGGCGACTTCTGCGTTTTAGCCAAAGTGGATGATCTCGAATTCGATTCAATCGTTCATGACTCTCACGAAGAAGATGGTGTTCAACTCAAAACGTTGGACCTTCCTGACTCCATGTATTCTTTGTGCTTGAAGCCTCTTAAGCGTGGAGATGAGCAAAAATTAGGAGATGTGCTGAATAAAATTGCCAGTGAAGATCCTTCGCTGCGCATCGAACATCGCGCTCGCACCAACGAAACCATCATCAGCGGCCAAGGGGAGTTTCACCTCAAAGTCGCATTAGAAAAGATGGCGAACGTGTACAAACTGGACGTCGAAACCTGCCAACCAAGCGTCGAATACTTTGAAACCATCACCAAACCTGCCGAAGGGCATTATCGACACAAAAAACAAAGTGGCGGTGCAGGCCAGTTTGGTGAAGTGCAATTGAAGGTTCGTCCACTCGAACGTGGTGCCGGATTTAAGTTCATCAACAAAGTGGTGGGTGGCGCCATCCCAACCGCGCTCATTCCTGCTGTTGAAAAAGGTATTTTGCAAGCGTTAGAGGAAGGCGCGATTTCTGGCAACCCAATTAAGGATGTGGAAGTCACCGTTTATGACGGTAAATATCACTCCGTCGATTCGAAAGAAATTGCATTTGTCATCGCAGGTAAGAAAGCCTTTTTAGATGCGATTAACAACGCCGATCCTATTGTGCTAGAACCCATTGTCCAGATGGAACTGCACATCCCAACCGCGAACGTTGGCGATGTTTCTGGAGATTTATCTGGAAACCGAGGCTTAATCGAAGGCACCGAGCCAATCGACAGTAGCTTCACCTTACTCAGAGCCAAGTCACCAGTAAACGAGCTGCAAGATTACGCTCGTCGATTACGCTCCATCACTGGTGGTGAAGGCAGCTTTAGTATGACCTTAAGCCATTACGAGCCCGCGCCACCAGCAGTGCAGAAACAAGTCTGCCAAGGCAGTACACAACAAGGTTAATTCCTTACGATTCAAATCAATCACATAAACAAAAAAGCGCCCTCATTTTGAGGGCGCTTTTAGGTAAAAGAAAAATTATTTATCGAGAGACAAACCTATCTGACTGATTTTGCTTTCAAACTCTTCGATGCTGTTCGCTTTGTAAGTCGGAGCACCGTTAAAGTAGCGCGGTTTCTCTGGCAGCATCGCATTTTTCAGCTCTTGTTCTTGATCGATATTGTCATGGTAAACCGTTACACGATTTGGAATATCCTGCTTCATTACAGCCATTTTGGTTCTCCTTTATTAAGACGAATAGTAAGCGTAGAACGAATTTATCGGAGTACAGGCGTAACTGTGTAAAATTTAGACACCAACGACAAAATCATATTTAAACAGTTGCATTTAATATTTTTGAGGCACTTTGTCGTGGCTATTGGCAAACGTGAGTGCAGCGATTAAGGTGAGCTCTCTCTACATGAAGACAGGAAGTCCGGTGTCGCAGCAAGAACTCAACCAAATGGGCAGTGCCAAAGTTTTTCTCATCGAAAAAGATGGCGTCCAAGTAATAGAAAAACGTAACCCTACTCAAATAGAAGTCGCGTTTTATCAACGCTATGCCGAACAGTTTAACGCGCTTGGAATACACGTACCGCGCTTGATTCAATTCGACGACCAGAAAAACGTTCTGCACATTGAATACGTTCCCCACGCAGTCGAGCAAGCATTCTTACTTGAAGATGATCGAGTCATTGAACAACTCGTCAAACTGCACCAACTTCCACCAACATCAAATGGTGTTTATCACCGCCACCAGTGGACACCACAAGCGACTCAACAAGCACTCGCTACACTTGAACTGGGCTCAGAGACAGAGCAGTTCTTCCACAACCTCCAACAACGATCGGCGCATCTTTTCGATGGACAGAACTTGATCTCCGGAGACTCGAATGCTGGAAACTGGGGACAGCGCGAAAATGGCGAGCTAGTGCTGTTCGACTGGGAACGCTTTTCTACAGGGCATGTCGCGATAGATTTAGCGCCGCTCATCGAGGGCATGGGCACATTTGATGATTACTTGAACGTAGCAGGCAAGTATATAGAGTGCGCAGAGAAAGGTGAAACAACAGAATTGGCGCGCGATATCGGACTAGCAAAAGCGTGGATCGTTGTCGAGGTAGTCAACATACTGGTCTCCAGAGAGAATCCGCAGACCAGCAAATATTTGGACTGGTTTCGGCAAACCTTGCCGCAATGGGCCAAAAGCCTTAGCGCTCAGGTGATGAGTTAGGCTCTGAGATTTGATATAAACGCCTTTCAGGTTCTGCGCATGAGGTTTCACAATTGCACACCTTGTCAACGCCGACATTATTCAAACCACCACAACTCCCTTGAATGCGCTTGTTGTGAAAAATGACGCCAAGTGACATCAACAAAATGATTGCGAGAAAACCAAGAAAGGTAAATAACCAAACCATATTAACCTGCCTTATTAGCCATCGACTCTAGCTTAAGTATAGCAGGGCTAGATGTTGCTTTGAGTAGCGCTTTAGGTCTTGCCAACAAGGAGGGTTTTGATTTTTGGCCACCACAACCACAGGAGCCGCAGCCGCCTTTTTGTTGGTGAACACTTTTCTTATGATTGTTTGATGGGCGTCCTTGAGAGGGCTCAATCAAAGGCTCTCTTGGAACCGCAAGCACATCTTCCAAGGAACTACGAGTAGACAGCCTAAATACTGGCGTGCCACTGCTAAGTAGCTTTGCCAATACACGTTCACCAATATTTCGCACAAGAACAGCATCCACATTGTACCCTTGTAGAGACTGAATCAACTGAGACTTCGCATTGCAACCCGCTTGTGGCATAGAAGCAATGTTCGCTAAGTTTTTTAGCATACCGTCAGTATCAGAATAAATAGCGATGTATGGTGCTTTTACAAAGTGGTTTGCCACCCGCTCACCATCATTAGGAATAGCATAAATCATAAGTTTGACTCCTCATTCGGAAAAACTAATGCATGACCTTCAACTAAACTTTTTGCGACTTTCAATCTTGCACTTTTTACTGTGTTACCAAAAGTTTGTCTAGAAACGCCCATCTGCTCCGCAGCTTGCTGCTGGCTAAGCCCCTCTAAGTCGGCTAAACGTAGCGCTTCTAACTCTTCTGGTAATATGGCGACTTGCTCCAACTGATTAAATGGAATGCCATTGGGCTTAAAGCAGTGGTGAGCCGCACGTCCGCATATTCGTCTTTCTATCTTTGGTCTTGCCATCATTGTCCCTCAAAAACACAGAGTCAAATTACGCCTTAAACTGGCATATGCCAATAACATTTTTAGCATATGCCAATAAACTAAGTTTGCAAAAATCAACACGACAAATACGTAATACATCAGCATTAATTAGACATCTAATAATTTAGGAATTTTGATGACAAACGAACAAAAAGATCAATTCTAATTAACCGGATAATAAAAACGTTAGTTTGCGCAGATTTTTCATACAAATACACGCTAATGTGTTCATTTTATTGAAGAAGAAAAACTATAATCCAAGCAAATCATTAGTTTGAACACTAATGATTGTTTTATTTAAAAGGATGTATACCTAAGGAACGAAAAAGAGAAGTTTGACGACATTGGCCTGAGCTTAAAGGGTAATACTTTCGATACAGAACCTGTCGAACGACCATTACTTGGCCTAGGTGCCCTACTCTTCTTGCCAAATTAAGTTTCTTGAGAGCGCTTAGGTATATCAGAAATAGGAAGTACATATGTCTGACTCAAATTGGCTCAGCGAATTCCCGGAAATGGATGCCTCTGATCTCAGGGCGATTCGCAAAACACTCGACGGCGCCTATAGAGATTTCTCTCGCGAGTATGGTGAACTCATTGAGTCTCTGTTTGATCCGCTCCTTGCTTTTCTTGTCTGGTTTGAAAAACTTCTGATTTCTACACCTTGGTTCATTATTTTAGGTGTCTGCACCACTCTCGTTTATGCCGCCAGCCGCTCTTGGAAACTGGCCGCTGCATGTTTTGGTTCGCTGATTCTGATTGGCTATTTTGGAATGTGGGAAGACACTATGCGCACGCTCAGTATCATCACTGTATGTACTATGCTTGCCATAGCACTTGGTATCCCTATCGGCATCGCTATGGCGCGCTCTAATCGCATTCAGTCGGTGGTAACACCATTACTCGACGTCATGCAAACCATGCCGGCATTTGTGTATCTCATTCCAGTTGTGATGTTATTGGGCATCGGGAAAATTCCTGGCCTTATCGCAGTAGTGATCTACGCGATTCCACCGGTTATTCGTTTAACCAATTTGGGCATTCGTCTAGTTGATAAAGAAGTATTGGAAGCCGCAACCGCATTTGGTGCCAGCACTCGGCAACGGCTTTTTGGGGTTCAGCTTCCGCTTGCAATGCCAACCATCATGGCGGGAATTAACCAAACGATCATGATGGCACTGTCAATGGTGGTCATCGCATCAATGATTGGGGTAAAAGGTTTAGGTCAGCCTGTTCTAAAGTCTATTACCAATCAATATTTCACTCTTGGTCTTCTCAATGGTTTAGCAATTGTCGCCCTAGCAATCCTTTTTGATCGTGCTTCACAAGCGTATGCGAAACGCACTCAAGCTCATTTAGGAGACTCAAAACATGACTAGTCCACTTATCGAAATCAGCGGTCTGTATAAAATCTTCGGCCCCAAGCCCAATAGCGTGATTGAGCGCGTTAAGTTGGGACATAGTAAAGAGCAGGTTTTAGCGGAAACGGGCCATACGGTCGGACTAAAAGACATCAACCTGCAAATTCAAAAGGGTGAAATTTTTGTCATTATGGGGTTATCCGGTTCTGGAAAATCCACCATGATTCGCCACTTCAACCGATTAATCGATCCAACCATGGGGCAGATCTTGGTAGAAGGGGTGGATGTCATGCAACTTTCTAACAAAGAACTTGAACAGTTTCGCCGTCACAAGATGTCTATGGTGTTCCAACGCTTTGGCTTACTGCCTCATCGCACTGTTATCGACAACATCGCATATGGTTTGGAAGTTCAGGGAATGAATAAAGAGGCGCGCTTAGAAAAAGCAAATGAATGGTTAGAAACCGTTGGACTGACGGGTTATGAGCACCAGTATCCTGCTCAACTATCGGGTGGACAGCAACAGCGAGTGGGCCTTGCACGGGCACTGGCTACCGACGCCGAAATACTGTTGATGGACGAGGCTTTCTCAGCATTGGACCCTCTGATTCGGAGCGAAATGCAAGATCAGCTGGTAGAGCTGCAACAGAAGCTGCACAAAACCATTATTTTCATTACTCATGATTTAGATGAAGCGCTTCGACTTGGCGATCGCATCGCGATTCTTAAAGACGGTGAACTTGTCCAACAAGGTTCACCAGACGAAATTTTACTGCATCCTGCCGATGAGTACGTTGAAGCCTTTGTAAAAGACGTCAATAGAGCGCGAGCACTGACGGTCGAAACGCTGATGCAGCCACCTTCGTACTGTGTTCGCGCTGAAACCATTGAAGATGCGCTGAGTGAAATGAAAGGTGTTAAACGTGATTATGCCTACCATGAGACCAATGCAGGCTATCAAGGCGTGATAACACAGCAAGGATTGCTAAACGCAGCGAAGTTAACTCATATATCAGATTGGCGTGATGATATCTATGAAGAGGTGCCTATCATCTCTCCACATTTAGCCATTGAGCAAGTGCTGACTGAAGCCATGTCGTGTGAATATTCACTGCCCGTCATCGATGAGCACGGCAATTTGAAAGGCGAATTAAATCGTCAGGTTATTGCGGAGCTGTTTTCTGATCAACGAAGCACAAAACGAGGCACTTCACGCTCAAGCTTCAATAACGTTTCTTAGATGATGTTGATAATACAACTCACAATAATGTGGGCTGTTATCAATTAACTCGCTCCCACTCCCCTTTTAGATATTTGTCTGTGGGCTCAAGCTTGATACCCAAAGCAACATTTACATTGTTCTGATTTTCCTGACAATTTCATGCTCATATCCGGTTTTATTGACACAGTTAGATCATTCTATTGCTTTTTGATGACGCAAATCCTCGATAAATGTCTACTATTACTCTCATACAAAATCTTGATTTAAAGAGGGATAAAATGAAAAAGACAATGTTGGCACTAACAGGCGCGGTAATCATTCTTGCAGGCTGTCAAGATGAGAAACCTGCCGAAACAAGCGCAGTTGAAGTACCTCAGGCAACGGAAACTGAAGTCACCACCAGTGCAGACGTTACGACTGAGACAATTGACACGTTACCAGTAGAAGAAGAACAGGTAATTACTGAAGAGACATTTGTAGACTCTGAACACAACGCACAAAGTGCTCTGGACTGGAACGGCACCTACAAAGGAACACTACCTTGCGCGGATTGTGCTGGTATCGATATGACCATCACACTAAATCAAGATGGCACTTACGTACTTGAAGAAAGCTACCAAGACAAAGAAGACGGTCAATCAAAATCTGAAGGTCAATTCACTTGGGACGCAAATGGCAGCATCGTAACGTTGACAAATGAAGATGCACCAAACCAATACTTTGTTGGTGAAAACGTACTTATGAAGCTAGACATGAATGGCGAAAAAGTAACGGGTGACCTAGCACCACTATACAACTTAACGAAACAGTAAGAAGTTAGTATCAATACCTGATAAATACCCCAAATCCGAGCCACCCCAGCTCGGATTTTTCGTTATTTTAACGAAAACTATTTCAGCAACCTTTCTATTCTGAAGCAACATTCTGCTTCTTACCCTGATTGTTCATTACATTTCCATACGCTTTGCCGATAGATGCTTACAACATTATTTTGTACAGTGTTCAAAACAAAACAGAACAACTCGGAAAAATGATGAAAAAAACATTAATTGCACTACTTACTTTGACAGCTGCTGGCTCAGCTTTTGCTGGCGATACTTACATTCGTAACGGTAATATCTACAACAACGAAGGCGGTTGGAACGTAGAAGCTGGTGTGGCTCAAGGCAGCGATCTTTTCAAAGATCAAAAGCATAATACAGCACCAATTCTCAACGGTGGTTACCATGGTGACGACTTTAATGCCGACCTAAGTGGCATTAACTACCGCTTCTTCGGTAACACCAATGAGTTAATCAACATGAGTGCCTACCTTGTAGGTAGCGGTGTAATGCGCGACGGTGATACAGCGAAAAGCCTGAAAGGCACAGATAAACGCCGCTTCGCCGTCGATCTAGGTTTAAACGCAGACTTTACACTGGATCAAAACAACGTCATTTCTACGTACCTTCAGCACGATATCAGCGGTGCTTACAAAGGTTACTTAGCGGGCGCGACTTACTTCCACATCATGAAATTCGGTAGTGTTGATTTTGTTCCTTTTGCTAACCTAACTTATCAAAGTGAAGACTACGTAGATTACTACTTTGGTGTAAAACAACGCGAAGCAAACGCAAACCGCAAAGCATACAAAGGTGATTCAACGGTAAGCTATGGTGTGGGCTACAAACTTGTTATGCCAATCAACGACAACTGGCAAGTAAGCCAAATGACACAATACACGCGCCTAGGCAGCGGTATCAGCGACTCTTCTATCGTTGATAGTGCAAACCAATGGGTTGTTGGCGCAAGTGTGTCGTACAACTTCTAATCCGACACGCCCTTATAAAGCCATCATTTCGATGGCTTTATGCGTTGGACATTTGCATAATCTTGAACACAGACTCTAGTGTGAATGAGCAATCCATAACCTATGTAAATCGCTATAGCCTGTATTCTTCACCTGCACACCTCGCACTTGCTGTGTTTTTGTCACTTCTTCGTAGCCAACAAACAAAGGCAAATATAGGTACTGATCGCGCAGCGCTTTCTCTAGGTTTAATAAAGACTGTAGCGAGTGATCATCTGCCATCGCCCTGCGAACCTTTTCTCTGTGGCTTAACATCTGGCTTTGATCAAAACTAAAACGCAGTCCAGTTGCTATCGACAGCCATTCGAAGATGCCATATTCAAATGGTGCTTCCATGACTTCCTCAATGAAGAGCAAATCTGCTTGGTGAGACACTACCTCAGGAAAACTAATGTCATCAATAACGACGATCTCCAACTCCAATCCCGTTGCACGAATCACACTGTGCAACCATTCGGAATGGCGAATTAGACTCGGTATCGTCCAAACAGGTTCAGCTAATACCACTTTACCTTTCAGTTTAGGTATCACACCACCATCTGTTATTGATAAATCTTGCTCATGAGTCTCTAACTGAATGCTGTCAACGGCACTTGGCGCATCATAAATTCGCTTTTGCACATGGATGTAATCAGCGAGTTGATACCAAGTCTCTTTTGTGAGTTGGGATTCCACGCGTTCGCGGTAGGTCAGATATGAAAATGCGCTAATTTTTTCCACTTCAACGTGATCGGAGCTTTGGTTAAAGCTCAACATATTTAAGGTTTTAACATCACCATGAGACAGCGTTATTTGATCTAACAATGCGCGTGCTGAAAAATACTCTTTGTGCGCTTCAAGAGTCATACTCTCCTGGTTCCAGCCGCTGATTTTAAATGGTCCAGTCCCTATGTGGTAGGAATAACTAGAACCGAAAGAGACGACATCTCGACACAGAATAGACGCATGAGGAGTTGCTAGCATGTATGGAAACAACTTGTTCGGATGCTTCAATATAATTTTTAAGCAGTTAGATGTTTCTGCAACCACGCTATCAATGCATTGCCAGAGCTCGTGAACTGGTCCTTTTATCTCCCTGAGTCTTTCTATACTCCAAACCACATCCTGTATGTTAAGGGGCTCGCCATCATGGCGATATATGCCTGGCCGCAACCATAACGTCATTACCTTGCCTTCCATTTTCCATTCGTGTGCTAACGATGGCTCGATACCACCATTGGAATTTTGGGTCAGCAATACGTCATAAACGCTTTTCGCGACGTGTAATTCAGTGTGACGGTAAGTATTCGCAGGGTCGATTTTGGATACCCAAGGGTAAGAAGAAATCAAAATAGCGTTATTTGATTCATTCAATCGATTCACTTTTTCAGATGCGATAGTTAGTGCTCTAACCGCGGTTTGACCGAACCAATCAATAAGTTTCGTTATTGAGTTCATTCTTCCTCTGCCAAGCTCCTCAACCAAAAACTCGGTCATCGCTTGTTGGAGGGAAATATTAATACTGAGACGGCTAGCGTTACTTCGGCCAATCGCAGGTTGCCAATCGACCCAATCGTAAGTGGCAAGCTTTTTCATCACAATAGAAACATTGCGCCTCGACGTGCAAATCACCGCTTCTAGCTCAGAAAGCGTAACAAGGTGATACTGGTGAGGTTCAAAGTGCTTTAACAGTAGATCCAGATACCTAAGATTGACATCGTTCACAAAGATTCCTAAGAGTTATTCCAAAGCAAAAAAATAGCACAGGACGCTTAGCAACTAAACTTCCTGTGCTATATCTAAACAAATTCAAAGCTTGGACTCAGCTCGACCAACAGAAGTCAAAAACGTTTACTAAGCCAAGAGGTAACTTGAATAAGTATTCTTAGAAACGGTAGCTCATACCTACAGAGAACACATTGATGTCTGCATCAACCGTTACTTTTTCATTGCCAAATTTCGCAATGTCTAGCTCAGGCATCATGTATTCCCATTCAACTTGTAGAGCAAAGTTTTCAGTAATAGCGAACTCTGCGCCTAAACCGTACATGCCTGTTACAGTGCTGTCAGAAATGGTGGTATGGCCTGCGCTACCGTCAATCACAGAGTTGCTAATTTTGAATTCAGCATTGAAGTAAGAAAGACCAGCTTTAGCAAAAAGGTTGAAACGATCGCCAATCGGTAGAGTCGCTTTTGGCTGAATCGATAGATACTTCATATCACCAACAGTAACAACTTTGCCGTCTAAAGCATCGTAGCCACCAATGGCTGCTTCTAGAGAAATGTATTCGTTGAATTTGTAACCACCGAATACTTTGCCTGAAAGGCTTGAGTCATCTTCAAGTTTAAGTTTAGTGCTAGCGTTAGTACCACCACCATTGATAGAGCCATTAACATCACCAAACGATGCTTGACCTACAGATGCACCAACGTAAGGAGCTGCGTTTGCAACAGAACATGTTGCTAGAAGGGCTGTCATTAGCCATGTTTTTTTAAACATTGTATTTCACTGCCTGTTAATTATTGAGGTTGTGTTTTGCCCATCCTTAAGCATGCCATGCTATCCATTTCACTTGGTTTCAAAACCAAGTGGATGTTAATGAATAAAAACTCAATAAAACATGAAATATTTAGACACAACTTTGCCACTTTCTTTCTTAATTTTGACAATTTAGTCATTTCACAAGCATTGCTGCTTCAACCAGTTAGTGAGCTTGATGATTTCCGCTTGCTTGGCTCGACTCTTTTTATGAATAAAATAAAAGCTGTCTCCGGTTTCCAATCCATGAGAAGGGATGTACACCAAATCGTGCGCTTTATCTCTTTCATTGAGCATAAAATCATTCGCAAATGCGATGCCTTGATCATAACGCGCCGCCTCTATTGCCAACAACATATGACTAAAATGTTGAACATCGACATCTTTCGGCAAGGTGTAACCGCCCGCTCTGCACCACTCAGCCCAATCTTTTCCTCTCTCTCGATAAATTGAGTCTGTCGACAAAATAGGGTATCGCCAAAGCGCTTCTGGAATCGGTTGATCTTGCAACTCTTTCCAAATTTTATGGCTGCAGACCGGATACAACGTCTCCGCGTATAACTTTACCGACATGTAGTTTCGCTTTGGCTTCTCTACCGTGATAAAACAATCGCCAACGCTGTCTGTCTGTTCAGGATCACCAACGACCATATTGAGTGTCAGATCGATTTCTGGATGTAAGCGCTTAAAATCAGACAAACGCGGAATAAGCCACTTTACGGCAAGCGAGCTATAAATCGCCAACCGTATGCTGCCTTTGTCCCCTTCTCGCACCTTTTGGCTGGCCATCGCAATTGAGCTAATTGCTGGGCTAATATCCTCTAAATAGCGTGCGCCCGTATCGGACAAAGAGAGCTTTCTGCCTTGACGGATAAATAATGATTCACCCAAATAATCTTCTAATAATCGTATCTGGTGGCTAACGGCACTTTGCGTCACATTGAGTTCTTCAGCAGCAAGCGAAAAGCTAGAGTTTCTGGCAACAGATTCAAAACAGTGAACCGCTCTGAGTGGTGGCAATTTCATTATCTAAAAATCTCATACTTAAACTAATAAATATCACTTCACTTCATCCTATGACATCACCTACTCTTTGGCAAAGAAAGAGGAGAGGAAAAAGTGAAAGTTACATCGGTCGGAGCAGCGATGCTGCTATTAATTGTTGGAAATCTCATTGCGGTGCTTTCGGACTCTTTAATTAAAAGTGTCGGAAATGAAGTGCCTATTTTTCAATTTGTCTTTTTCCGACAAATTTCAGCGGTGCTTTTCCTGCTGCCAGTCTACTTGCTAACAAAAAATGCGCCTTTTCTTGAAGGGTTTAAGTGGCATGCTGTTCGCGCTCACGTATGGTTACTTGGTGCAATATTCATGGTTTTGGCGATCTCATCTTTACCGCTCGCAACTGCGAACGCGATCTTTTACGCCGCGCCATTAATCATGCTGCCGCTTGCCGCGATATTTTTTGGCGAACAGCTATCTAAACAATCGGTCGCGGCTGCGATCATGGGCTTTGCTGGAGTGTTGGTCATCATTCGTCCAGATCAAATCGACTGGGCAGCGATTTCGGCTTTAGTTGTTGCAATTACTTTAGCAATCAATAACTTGCTCATTCGAAAACTGCCAAAAAATCAGTCTGTGATGCAAACGTTATTGATGACAAACTTGGCAGGTATTCCAGTAGCCTTCTTGCTTGTTCTGATCGAAGCAGAACCTTGGGACTGGAGTGCTTTCCCTGTTGCTGCTGGCTCAAGTTTGTTCATCATGATTTATGCAGCAACATGTGTCATCGCTTACCGCTCGATCGATAGCAACAAAATTGCCAGCGCTGAATACAGTGGCTTAATTGGTGCCGTGTTTGTGGGATTGATTTGGTTTGGAGAAGTGCCTGATATATTTATGGCAATAGGAACCATTATGATTGTTGTGCCTCTGGTTTGGCTTTCTAAACGAGAGCGTCGCAAGAAAAAGTTGCAAGAGCAACAAGAAGCGCACGTTACTTAAAGTTGTGCTCTAACCCAAAGACTAAAAAACCGAGCCGTAAGTGCTCGGTTTTTTTATGTGGCTCTAATCGGTTTTTACGTAAGCGACTACGTGAGATAAAAACTGCCTTGCAAAGCGATCATTAAACCGGATGCGATATTCATGCTCGGCTTCCGACACTAGACGCCAGCCTTCAGCAAAGTATTCTTTGATATCATCAACCGCCTCTTCTTTATTTTTGATGTGTTTCGCGTTCCACTGATAAGTGCAAGAGACAACGATCAGCCCACCCACATTGGTGGTTTTTTTTAGAGCATTGATCACGCTAAGTGGCGACTCACATTGATCAATCACATTTAAACATACGACTAAATCAAAGCGAGATTGGAGAGTATCGAGCTCAAAAGGCTGGTTAATTAGCGTCAAATCAACATGAGCACATTTCTGTACGATACCTCTATTCTCTACCTCTAAAGTGTTTAAGGTGTTCACATCGTGAAGGTAAGTAAGCCCGACGCGCTGTTCTTCTATTAATAGTTGCTTCAAGCCATCCATTAACCTATTTGAAGGCTCCACAAGCGTCGCTTCTTTAAGGTTAGGTAAGCGTTGCACTAGCTCATAATAATTTCTTCCCAACGCCGCGCCAACCTCAAGTAGGGAATACGGCTGAACGCTGCTTTCGATTACCGCCTGCGCAATAAAATCAGCAACTTGGGAGCAGTGAGGTGATGACAAAAAAGAAAGTGGGACTTGTTTTGAGCGACTGGTTATCATCTCAATCTGTTGATCCTCAATGAACTTGTCGAACCATTGCGCTTCGAAATAACCAGCCAGACCGTGCTCGGTCAGGTAAAAATCTTCCATGCTTTTTCCGTTCGTACTTTAAGAAAAGTGATTGTATCGAACGCGGAAATTAACGGGTATTTCTGGCCGCACATTCCAATGGGAAAACAGATGAAAACGCCGCTTATGTGAAAAAGCCCTTTCGTCTCAAAGATAAAAGGGCTTGTTAATTACTTCGGTTGAGGAGCTAGTTATTGCGGAAGAACAACTTTGCCATCTTGAATTGGGAACGTTTTTGTCGCTGGCTTGCTCGCCAAGCGAACCGTCGTTGGTGCACCTGAAACTTCGTAAGTGACGTCGTAACCCACTACTTTATCAGATGTCGTATATTCTGTATGACACTGTTTTTTCGTCGTTGTTACTACATCACCTTTTTGCACATTTTCCTGGATCTTACGACCTGTCAGTGCACCAGCAATCGTACCAGCTGCAGTTGCAATCACTTTACCTGAGCCACCACCGATTTGGTTGCCCAGCGCAGCTCCAGCTGCTGCGCCACCAACCGTACCAATAATTTTATTGTCATCCGCAGGGGCAACTTGCTCGGTTACTACCACATCTTTACATACTTGGTGCGGCTTTTTCACCGTTTCAGTCACCGCTTCAACCAAAGTAATGTTTGCTTGAGTTGGAGCTGGTGGCGTTTTGTCTTTACAGCCTGCTAGTACAGCAACAACTGCCGTTGCAATTGCGATAGATTTCATATTCATGATTTACATCCCAGTATGGTTTGCTTTGATGAGCGTTATGGTAAATCGCAAAAGGGAAATCACATCAGACGAAAACAAACCCTCTGTTATTAACAAGTAAAGAAACACTGTTTTATAAGAGGTACGTCAAGAAACACTCAGCAGAATGTCAACAGAGATAAAACTGTATCACTACTGATTATGATTGGGCTGGACTAGTCTATGAGATTTATTTTTAAGCCAAGCTCAAAAATAGTTCGTCATCCGTTAAATACTTATGACGGTGGCTTAGATTACGCACGTGCATAAACATAAAATCAGGGAAACCAGGCGCTATAATGTTATTTGGTTCCCAGCATACACCGCCAACAAACACATATCGCCCCTGCTTGTCATCTTCGTGAAGGGGGTTATTAAGAGGAGAAGAAAACTCTGCTCGGCAACCTTCAACCACACAAACAATTTGTCCTTTAAAAAGGCCAATCACGCGCTTTACAAGATTTGCCTTGATACCACACCTCCATGCTTGGCGAGTGGCCATCTCATAGCCATATTTTCGGATCGCTTTCTTTTGCAAATGTACTACTAGGTTCATTTTGACTCCTGATTCAAGCAACTACGTGAAGCCCAAAGTCATAAAAGCAGATAGACGTCTATACCCGAGTGAGCTCATGGTACGTGGGAATAAACTACGTGATTAGACTGAGTTTAGTGTCGGATGAGATACACCGTCCACGATGCTGTAACGTATCGATTTACACTAATCAAAGGCAGATAACACATCAACTTTTGAGTGCTTTCCTGCGCTGTATCTGGTTACTTCTGTATATTACTATAACGAAATCACCCTCCACGTTTACCTATATAAATTTGTCGTAACGATAGAGGGTGCTTATCAAGGAGAGAGGATAACGCCTACGCGTCAATGAGATAATTTTGACCTTCAGTTTCTAAACGATCGATCATTTTACGACACTCATTTAAATCAAGAGGTTGTTCAAAGCGGCGCTTGAGATTCATCAAAAAGAAGATATCTTCACACATGGCTTTCTCAGGTTCGTCACTGATTTTGGCGACCGGTGAACCATTGCACGTGACCATTTTTATCACGATAGAAAGTGGCTGGTAGGCTTCACCATCTTTATTGACATAATCACCCATATCATTGGCAAGAAAAGTACCTATACCAAAACTCACCTGAATACGTCCTTGGAAATACTCGCAAATATCTAACGCTTGTTCGAAGTTAAGTCCGTCGGTAAACACCAGTGTTTTTGTTAATGGGTCTATATTCAGCGACTGGTAGTGTGCAATCATTTTTTCACCCCAGCTATAAGGGCAACCACTATCGTGACGTACACCGAAGTACGCGTTACTTAGTTCTTCATCAAAGTCTTTAAGGAAAGCATCGATACCAATCGTATCGGTTAACGCAATACCTAGTGCACCATTAAACATTTTTTGCCAACGTTGCAACGCCACTTTTTGCGAATCTCGCACATTCACCAGAGCTTGGTGTCCCATAAACCATTCATGAGCAACGGTGCCGATAGGCGTCAAGTTTAGCTCTTTTGCTAAGTGATAGTTGCTTGTTCCTGTCAAACATTCCGGCACTTCCTGGCACAAATATTCCAGCATAGTGCGCTGAGCTTGGAAGGAAAAACGTCGACGCGTCGACATGTCAGAAAATTTAAAGTTAGTGATGTTACGACGTTTTAGTTCCGACTTTAGGTGCCGAATTTTCTCTTCTAAAACAGTGGTAAATTGCGCAACAGGGATATCTGACCAACGCTGACGGCTACGAACTTCAGACACGATGCTCATGATGATCGTTTCGTACAAGATGGTATCTCGCCACAAGCCGTTAATGGTAATTCTTAACTGGCTTGAGCCATCAGCCATGGCTTTATTATGGAAAGAGACATCACTTTGTGGGTTGAAACGGAAATGGCGCAGTGCATCAACAAAGTCAGGATTCAGGTAAGGCGCGACACGCTTAATATATTCAATTTCTTCTTGCGTAAATTGAATATCTTGCAGTTTAAGGACTTCGGCTTTTACCTCGGGCAAAAGCTCAGAGAGGTCTTCCTCACTGCGCACGATAAACTTATATGACACCATCGCATCAGGGTAAAGCGCTGTTACAGCGCTCATCATATTGACTTTGTAGACATCGAAATCCAAAGCGCTTTGAATGATGCGGGAAGAAAATAGTTTGGTGGTCATTAGGTGCCCTTCTACATGCCCTTCCTGGGTATATAACTTTTTGTTACTAACTAATTTGCGTAAACAATAAACACCCATCTATAGTTTGTCAACTTTTGTTACTAACCACTCATTTTTATAAGGTTTTTTTGTCTAGAATTCGAGCAAGTATTGTGAATAAGTCAGAGTCATCCGTAAATTTATGCTCTAACCGTATTAAGAACACTACCGAAAACGTTTCTAACAACTCGTTACTTACCCATTGATTGACCACTTGTTATGCGCTAGATTACTTACAAATCAATATTAGGACCCAACCATGATCGTATCTGTCGACATTATTCCATTCAGGCTATCTGGCTGTGCCGATAAGGGATTGGAAGTGTTGTTGATTAAACGTTCAAATCCAAATCGGCCATACCATGGAGTCTGGGCACTACCGGGCGGATTTGTCTTTGATAAAGACTTAACCAGTGAAGGCGGACGCCCGGCCGATGAAAACTTTGAAGCGGCGCGTCGCCGAATTTGCCGTGAGAAAATCCATACCTACCCTCGCCATTTTAGCGAAGCGTTTATCGACGGTGATCCAAAGCGCGATCCAGAAGACTGGAGCTTAAACATTACGCACTACGCCTTAGTTGATCGTAACAATGTAGAGCAAATAAATAATGCAGGTGTACCGGAATGCCAACTTAAATGGTTTTCGCTACAGGCTATTCTCAATGGAGAAGAAACCCTCGCATTTGATCATCAAAAAACCATTGAAAAAGCGTGGCAAAAGCTTCGTGCATCCATTGAATACACATCGGTTCTTTTGTTTGCATTAGACAAAGAGTTTTTGGTTGCGGACATCATTTCTGCTTATCAAGAGTTTGGTATTGATATCAGCCGAATGACGATTAAGCGCCGCTTGATAGATTCGGGCGTACTAAAACCCACTAATAAAGTCGCTTCTACCAACAAAGGTAAAGGTGGAAAACCCGCAATGGTATATACGCTGACTAGCGACGAAGTAACCTTTTTTCAAAACTGTTTGCGTGGATAAACGCAGACAATCAGACAGACAAGGAGTCTGCCATGACTGTTCGAGTAAACTATCAAACTACAGCAGTGATCGACGTTGATCCAGAGAAAGGTTTTAGTGAGTTATGTCCAAATGAACTGCCCGTTGCAGGTGCGTTGGAAATCGTACCGGAGCTTTTGAACAATCATGCCAAAGGCCGATTAAAACTGGTCAGTCGTGATTTGCACCCACCGAAAGCAAAATGGGATGCAGAATCGCCAGCCAATATGCTTGAGCCCGTTGGTTTACCGAATGTGGATATAAAGTGGAACCGTCACTGTGTGCTTGGCACAACAGGTTCTGAGCTGCTAGATGGCTTACCACCCGTGTTGGACTATGATTTTCAAGTTAATAAAGGTATGGATCCTGACGCACACCCTTACGGTATTTTTTTCCATGATATTACCGACACCAAAACGACAGGCGCGCATGAATTTCTAAAGTTCAACGGGATTAATACCTTAGTTATCGGTGGCCTTGCCTTAGACTTTTGTGTGAAAAAATCCGTCATGCAAGCGCTGGAACTTGGCTACAATGTGGTAGTTAATCTTGCTTCAACTCGTGCGGTGCTGCCTGATAATGTAGAGAATGTGCTGACAGATCTCAGAGATAATGGCGCATTATTTGTCGAAAAAGCGGACGACATCATCGTAGAAAAGTTCGCTTAGAAACGATAGTAACCGAGAAGGATTTCACCATGCATCAACATGAAAAATTGAATTACGTTGAATTTGGTTCCACTAATGTCAGTGCGACCAAACAATTTTTTGAGCGTGCTTTTGACTGGAGCTTTACCGATTATGGTCCAGAATATTCTGCATTTTCAGGACAAGGGTTGGATGGCGGATTCTTCAAATCTGAGTTTATAAACCAAACCGCAAATGGTGGCGCACTTTTAGTATTTTATAGCTCAGACATTCAGGCCACTCAGACAAAAGTAGAGCAGCATGGTGGAAAAATTATCCGCCCTATTTTCGAATTCCCCGGCGGCTGTCGATTCCACTTCACTGAACCGAGTGGAAATGAATTCGCAGTATGGTCAGAGAGCCATTAAGTCATCACAAATCAACAACACACTATCAACGTGAGCCCAAGCTAGCCAGATCCGGAACTGGCATTACATTTCTGGTTGACCTCATCCTTGGTTTAATTCACTGTTAGCGCAACAATTAATCGATGAGGCGCTAGACCTCGACCAAGGATGTCAAATGACTGCCGTCAGTTTTTTTCGCTTACTCTGCCTCGCTGCTATTTGGGGTGGCTCGTTTCTGTTTATGCGAGTCGCCGCCAACACATTCGGGCCGGCTTACTTAATCGAATTTCGAGTTACATTTGCCGCCGTCGCTTTGTTATTGATCGCCGTATATTTGAAGAAGAAACTCACGTTAACTGCGCATACTAAACACTTCTTTATTATTGGCTTATTCAATAGCGCAGTTCCATTTTTACTCTTTGCGTACGCAGCCCAGACACTGAATGCATCAACTTTAGCAATATTGAACTCAACCGCCCCAATATGGGGAGCACTAGTTGGCTTTGTTTGGTACCGCAGCCCACTCACAGCGAAATCTGTTCTCGGTATGCTAATAGGCATTGGAGGCGTTGCAGTCTTGGTCGGCTTAGATACTTCAACCATAGGTGAAGAAGCCATGCTCCCTATTGCCGCCAGTTTGATGGCTTCTTTCAGCTATGGCATTGCTACCAACTACACTAAAAATGCGCCACAAGTACCTGCTTTTGACAATGCTCACGGCAGCATGTGGGCGGCGGTTATTTGGGTACTGCCGCTGCTACCATTCTTACCAATGCGTACAGAACCAAGTCATTTCGAATGGAGCTCTGTTGTCACGCTCGGCGTTGTATGCACAGGGTTCGCTTATTTGCTCTATTTCCGCTTAGTTTCTGATATCGGCCCAGCGTCAGCACTGACTGTCACTTTTCTTGTTCCTGTTTTTGGTATCTTATGGGGCTACTTGGTGCTAGATGAGCCCGTCGGCTCTAACACCATCATAGGAACAATTCTAGTGCTTAGCGGCACTATGCTAGTCACTGGTTTCTCCCCAACAGCAATGCTCGCGAAGCGAAAACGAAGCGTGGCTTAATCAGCCTAATATAACTTCCACACCTCGCTTTTTGATTTGTTCAAGGTCGCTTTTCGGAGCGGCTTTGTCAGTCAGCAGCAATGATATTTCGTCAGTCTTACCAATTGATGAGGGATAAATTTGCCCAAATTTACTAGAATCCGTTAGAACAATATTGCGCCTTTTTTTCGCAATGATGGTTTCTGCGATCTCAGCGCGCATCATGTCGCGGCTAGTAAAGCCAGTGTCTTGATGGAAGCCGTCAATACCCAAGAAGGCCGTGCTGAAATGAATGTTCTCAATACACAACTTAGTCAGCGGTCCGACCAAGCTCTCGCCTTGGTGCTGATACACGCCACCAAGCAAGATAATGTTGGCAGAAGTGTTACGGATGAGATGGGCGATATACGCCGATGGCGTAATGATGGTCACATCGCCGCGCTCAGCCAATGTCCGAGCCAACAACGCATTGGCACTGCCTCCTTCAATCAGCACTGTCTCATTCGGTGCGACCAAATCCGCAGCTTGGTTTGCGAGCGATTGTTTAATATCGAAACGTACTTCTAGACGGGCATCAATGTCATCACTTTGCAACGCGGTAGCTGCGCCGTGAACGCGCTTTAGGTAGCCCTGTTGCTCCAGAAAGTTCAAATCCTGTCTGATGGTCACACCCGACACGCCAATGATGTCAGAAAGCTCTGTGACTTGAACGCGTTTACGGTCGTTCACTAATTGCAGGATTTCATTTTGTCTTGGGTTCACAGGTTCGCTCCTTATTGATGAGCTTACAGTATACTCACCTGATGTTTCATATGAAAAGAACTTGAAAGTAAAAAGGAAAAAACGCGTGGTCTGATTAGCCAAGCTGTACCTTGCGAATATCGCTCCCATCAACAGATAATAGGGCAACGAAAATGGGATGGAAGAAGAGGGGTTAACTCCCTACATCCCAACAACGATAGAGACTAGGATCAAAGTAATGGAAGAAATTTACTTCGCAGGCGGCTGCCTTTGGGGCGTGCAAGAATTTATGCGCCACCTTCCGGGCGTAATCAACACAGAAGCCGGGCGAGCAAATGGCACAACGGATAACACTCAATCCGAATACGATGGCTACGCAGAGTGCGTGAAAACCCAGTTCGATGCTGAGCAAGTTTCGGTTGAAACTTTAATGGGGTATTTGTTTGAGATAATCGACCCTTACAGCGTTAACAAGCAAGGTGAAGACGTAGGTGAGAAGTACCGTACTGGTGTTTATAGCCAAAACGAACAGCATCTCACCATCGCGAAAGCGTTTATCGCAGCACGACCGGACGCCGACAAGATCGCCGTAGAAGTACTGCCACTCACAAATTATGTGCCAAGTGATGATGAGCACCAAGACAGACTCACAAACTTTCCGAATGATTACTGCCACATCCCATTAGATTTACTACATAAATACAGGGATAACTCGTAACCATTCAGTCAGCATCGCTTTAAAAGGCAAGATGCATATCAGTTTAAATCGATGCCTTCCACTAATGACAATGTCATTTCTGCCGCCGATATTTCCTTACAACCCGACGAGTTTTGTCCGCACCACAACGGTGTGAATTCATCTCGGTTTTGCTTTTCCATAAGCGCTCTTAGTTGAGCCATTTCAATGGAGGCGTATGGGAATTTCGGCGCAAACTCACTGATGTAGCCTAGCTCCGACATCGCGCGATTCACAATGCCTCTCGCTGGTCGGCCCGAGAAAACATTGGTCACAGCGGTATGTTGCGCGCGTTCACTGGCAATGGCATATCGATGTAAAGACGATGTTTTCGCCTCATCACACAACAAATAGGCGCTGCCAACTTGAACGGCACTCGCTCCTAATCTCAACGCGGCTTCCACCCCACTTCTATCAGCGATTCCGCCTGCAGCAATAACAGGCAAATTCACCCGTTTGGCGATTTGTGGTAATAACGCAATCAAACTTAATTGAGTAGTTAAATCATCCGATAAAAACATACCTCGGTGTCCACCAGCCTCCAAGCCTTGGGCGATAATACCGTCAACGCCTTTTGCTTCTAGCCAAAGTGCTTCGTCCACCGTAGTCGCTGACGAAAGGATCTTCCCTCCCCACCCTCTAATTCGAGCTAACAGATCATCGTCTGGCAAACCAAAGTGGAAACTGATCACTGGCGGTGCAAATGGTTCAATCGCGTCAGCAATATCATGATTGAAAGGCATCCTTGTCGGAGCGTTTGGCTGAGCCTGAACGGTTGCATCAACCTCGGAAAAATACGGTTGCAGCGTTTGTTGCCACTTTTCGTGCTTGTTGGCGTCATACTCCGGCATTTCATGGCAAAAGAAATTGAGGTTAAACGGTCGGTTAGTTGCCTGCTTGATAAGTTGAAGTTCTTTTACGATGGCGTCTTTGTTCAGCATTCCACAAGGTAACGAGCCAAGCCCGCCAACATTACTGACGGCTATGGTCATTTGGCTGTCTTGCACACCGGCCATTGGCGCTTGAATAATCGGTAACTCTGTTCCCAAAAGTGTATTAAATACCTTATTTATCATGACCTTTCCTTGAAAACTTAACCTTTACCTGTGATGGATCTGCGCCATCGTTATCCAGACTAGACTTTCACATGATTAACCACTTATAAAGTTAAAGTGATGCATTTGTGCGCTATGCACTTTTGATAGAAATGACAAAGGGAGCCTATGGCTCCCTTAATATGCTGAATAACAAGAATCAGAGTGACTATCGTACGACATCTGATTCAAGCTCTAGCTCTGCTACAGACAGCATGGCAAACTCTTCCTCGGCGGTTGCTGCCACCAATTTGTTGCGGCTGTATAACCCATAATAAACACCACCGATAAGAAACAATCCCATTGTCATGAAAAAGGCCGAGGGATCAAAAGCATAAACACCTGTCATTGCGATCAAAGAAAGCACCAGAGAAATACTCGAAGTAATTATCCCACCAGGCGTTTTATATGGACGAGTTAATTCCGGCTGTTTAATTCGCAATAAAATATGGCTCAAGGACATTAATGCGTACGATACAGTCGCACCGACAACAGCCATCGCCAAGATTAAGTCCCCCTCACCCGTAAGTGAAACCAAGAACCCAAAAACGCCCGGAACCAAAAGCGCACGAGAAGGCACTTTTTTGTCACTGGTTAATGACAAAGTTTGCGGTAAATAACCCGCGCGGGAAAGCGCAAACACCAAGCGACTGTAACCATAAATGATTGAAAAGAAAGAAGCGATAAGGCCAGCCAATCCAAGTAAGTTCACGGCCATTGCTACCGTTGAATTGCCCGTAAGCTTTAGGGCGTCAACTAATGGCACCGCGCTATCGCCTATGGCCTTTGAGCCAACCGCACCAGCCAAAAGGACGACTACGATAGTTGCGGTTAGCAATAAAAACAGCATCGCACCAATGATGCCTTTGGGAACATCTTTTGCCGGATTTTTTGCCTCCTCTGCCGCTAAAGGCACACCTTCAACCGCAAGAAACAACCACATTGCAAATGGCAACGCAGCCCATACGCCATACCACCCAAACGGCAAGATTTCTGTTGCCTGAGCCGTCGCCGGAGCAATATCGAATAAGTTGTTAACATCAAAATGACCAATAAGCACAGCAGCAGTAATGAGAATAGCTAGCACAGCCAAACCGCTGATGACCATCATTACTTTGAGAGCTTCGCCAACCCCTGCCATATGAATAGCGATAAAGACGGCGTAGAAAAGTGCGTAAACAACAGGGCCATCGATACCAACCAATTCATTCACTGCTGAGCCAATAAAAATCACTATCGCAGCAGGCGCGAGCGCATATTCAATCAAAACCGATAAGCCAGTGAAAAAGCCACCTGTCGGCCCCATCGCCTGTCTTGCGAAGCTGTAACCACCACCCGCAGCAGGAATAGCCGCAGACATTTCAGCTAAAGACAATACTAGCGTGAAATACATTACTGCCATCGCGATAGCAGCAATAAGAAAGCCTCCCCATCCTGCTTGAGCGATGCCAAAGTTCCAACCGGCGAAGTCACCAGATATAACATACGAGACACCTAAGCCAGCAAGTAAAATCCAACCTGCGGTGCCTCTTTTTAACTGCCTTTTGGCCAAGTACTCCTGATGTTTAGACATAGTAAATCCTTCTACTTTGATGAAATTAAAAAGTTGTCGCTGTGTTTATCTTCAACGCTTGCGCCACTTGGCTCATTGATATCGGAGCGATCTTTCAGGTTCACTCCTGACAGTTGTAATTTTCGAGCCTCCTTGAGCAAGTAAAATGCGCGTTCACAGGCATCGTCATAGTTGAGCCCCTGGGGACGCACATTGGAAATGCAGTTTCTTTGGGAATCTTTAGAGCCTCGTTTAGCCCCCCAAGTGAGATACATACCCATGCTATCCGGAGAAGTTAGACCGGGTCTCTCTCCAATTAAAACCAGCACGGCCTTGGCGTTAAAACATTCACCAACATCATCCCCTACCGCTACTCTTCCTTGCTTTACGATTGTGATAGGTGCGAATTTCCATTGATGTCCATCATCAGCGCTTAAAAGAGAAATCAATCGAGTAACAACAGGCACGGCATGGTTTTGAATTGCGACGGAAGAAAGTCCATCAGCAATAACAATCGCAAGATCAATGTCAGTGTTATGCTCATTTGCTATCAAGTTGAGCGTTTGCCAAGAAGATTCATCGAGCTGCCTTCCCAAATCGGGCCTTTGCAGGTACATAAGCCGGTCACTCACTTGACTGCTCACTACCACTGGAGGTTCTAAGGTATTTTCAAGAATCGAGTAAGAGTCCGACAAACCAGCAACGAGAGACTCAATATTCAAACTGCAATGCACTGCATCCATAGCTTGGGCATGATCCAGCTGAAATGAGAGTAACTCGTTGGTTGGTACACTGTTTCCGCTGCGACCCAGAGCGATCCGAGCAGAGGTGAAGTCGCGTAACTTGCCCCAAGGGTTGTGTGTGACAACTCCAGACTCATCTTGTGGGGACTGAGCAATGGTGATTACTTTACCCATGAGAATACCCCTTATTCAGTTGGTTAATTGCTCCCGAAAACGAGCGAGAGATTTGCTCACTTAACCGAACGTCTTGCACGCTCTCGAAAATCTGCATCTCCATTAACCATTTTTCAAACTCTGGTGCTGGCTTCAAACCGAGTACTTTTCTTGCGTAAAGGGCATCGTGAAATGAGGTAGTTTGATAGTTGAGCATGATGTCATCAGACCCTGGAATACCCATGATGAACGAGCACTCGGCCACACCTAATAGTGTCAGCAAGTTATCCATGTCATTCTGATCGGCATAGGCATGATTGGTGTAACAGATATCGCAACCCATAGGTAAACCAAGCAACTTCCCACAGAAATGATCTTCAAGCCCAGCACGAATGATCTGTTTGCCATCAAACAGATACTCAGGGCCAATAAACCCAACGACAGTATTAACCAACAAAGGATCGAACTGTTTCGCGACAGCATAAGCGCGGGCTTCACAAGTCTGCTGATCGACCCCATGAAATGCATTCGCAGACAGCGCTGTACCTTGTCCGGTTTCAAAATACATCACATTGTTTCCTACGCTACCTCGATTCAAAGACAACGCGGCTTCGTGGGCCTCTTTCAAAATCGACAAGTCGATTCCGAAGGTATCATTCGTCCCTTGCGTGCCGCCTATCGACTGAAAAACGAGATCGACTGGTGCACCCATTTCAATGGCTTCGATCGTGTTCGTGACATGAGTTAACACACAAGACTGAGTCGGTATTTGATAGTGTTGAATCACCTCATCCATTAAGTTCATTAACTTAATAGCTTGAGGTACATTATCTGTTGCCGGATTGATACCGATAACCGCATCGCCATTTCCGTACATCAGACCATCAAAAATGGTCGCTGCGATACCGTTGAGAGAATCAATGGGATGATTCGGCTGTAAGCGAGTAGACAGGCGACTCGGCAAACCTATCGTATTCCGAAAAGCCGTGACAACTTGGCATTTTTTAGCAACGAGAATCAAATCCTGGTTGCGCATAATCTTACTGACTGCGGCCACCATTTCTGGTGTTAAACCTTGACGAATTTTAGCCAACGTTTCACCATCGGCTTCTTCACTCAGCAGCCAATTTCGAAAATCTCCAACCGTCAAGTGCTCAATCGGCTTAAAGGCTTCAAGGTCATGCGTATCGATAATTAGGCGAGTGATATCGTCGCTTTCGTATGGAATAACCGCCTCGTTAAGAAACGTTTTAAGTGGTAACTCAGACAGCGCCATTTGTGCGACTACACGTTCTGCCGCTGACTGAGCACAAACCCCGGCTAACGCATCGCCTGAGCGCTCCGGTGTCGCTTTCGCCATCAAGTCAGCTAATGACTTAAAGGTATAGACTTTACTTCCTTGTTGCCGACGATAAGTTGCCGTCATTGCTCTTCCTCTTCACTATTTGGTTCGCTTTTTGCTGAACTATCAATAAGCTTTAAGAAAGTATTGCCAAATGTGTTCCGTAGCGTTATCAAAAACTGGCAACATTTATAAACCAATAATAAACAATGAGTTATGTAAATACTGCTCCAACATGACTCACAAAAAAGGAATGAGCATCACAAGGATGAGTAACCAAATGCCCCAAACTGCACCAATGCTGTGCATCCATCACACTAAGGATGCAAACCAACAAGCTGCGAGTCTGATAAACTGGCAACAGGAATATGACCAACTCAGCGATGGTCGATTTTTAGGTCAAATTCGAGAACGACGATTTCCCAATTTCCATGTGTTTCGTGAAGACAGTAACCGCTCGCTAAGACAGCAATGCAGGGTTGAAGAGGGAGGTATTTGGTTGGGTTTGAGTGCGGAAAATAAGCCGCTACACCTAAATCACAGTCAGTTTAATTCAAGCCAGCTTTTGCTTAGGCAAGGTGGCGCTGATTTTGAGTTAATGACACCGGAGCAGTTTTCTATCTATGGAATAGTGCTCGACAAAAACTTCGTTCACATCATAGAAAATCAACTTGAGCTTGGGAGTATCCAAAACAACACATTTCACTTAACGGGTTTGACGGAAAAACACATTCAACAACTTAAATACTACTTAGGCACGTTACTTGGTTCCGCCGAGCCAAGATGGTCTGAAACCACACATCAAGCAATCTTAAAAGACATTGTGCTGGAGTTGTTCTCACTCAGTTCACTGCACACGAGCCATCCGATATCAATCTCTCATCGTCAACACGTGATGCAGCGTATAAAACAACAGCTACAGGATCTAGACTACCGTACACCAATAACCGTCAGTGAACTGTGTGACGCAGTACACGTCAGTCGTCGCACACTACAGTACACCTTTGAACATTGCTGTAATACTTCCCCAAAGCAGTTCATACATCGAATGCGCCTGAATCAAGTACGTAGAGTGCTACAAAGCCCTGAAGATAATCGAACAATTGCAGAAATTGCTTTTGACTTTGGTTTTTTCCATCTCGGGCAGTTCAGTCAAAGCTACAAGCGGCTATTTGGTGAGACGCCAACTGAAACGAGAAAATGGGAGTCCAGCAAATAAAATGACAGGCAGTATATTCTTTCAGATCCTGCGTTGGGGCCATGTTATGCAGTCGCAATGATTTGCTGAAACTTAGCATGAAGCTCTTCAAGTGCCGCTTCAACATCCGGTTCTGCACGGCTCAAGTGCGAGATTAACGTCATAAAATAGCAGTCAAAAATCAGCGGTATTTTTCCCTCAAGGACGGAGCTTCCGTTTACAGATTGAAACAAAGCTTGGTTAAACGACTGATAATAATCCAAATCCCAAATCACTTCTTTCAACAAAGCTCGGCTCAGCTCAACGTTCGCAAAATAGTAGCGATAGTATTTCTCCGTCAGCGCCAAACCAATGTCGATATCGGTTTTACCTTCCACACTGACTAGCGTTTCTTGGCTGATCTGTTGCAGTTGCGCCAGCATCCCTTCGCGCAAAATCGACAGTTTAGTCGGGAAATGGCTAAACACTGTGCCATCGGCTACTCCTGCTTCTCTCGCTATCTGCCTTGTGGTCGTCATGTCATAGCCATTTTGAGCAAAAGATGCCCATGCGGCTTTTAGAATTTTATCTCTGGTTTGTTGTCGCTTCGTCATTGATGTGTCTGCTTAATGAGCCTGAAAGGATCATACCTTGCGTGGTTGAGATTGACAAATTGAGCGCGCTCATTTATAAAATTGAGCATGCTCATTTTATATAAAAACAAAAGGAATCGCTCATGTACGTATTAAACAAACTAGGCCAAGGATTGATTTTCTTCCCGACCATCTTCTGCTTTTCGTATATTTTAAGACCGATATTAATGGTCATCCTTATTCCAGGAGGACTCGTACTTTTGGCGTTAATCGGTGGCGCAGAAGTCAGAGCGGAACTCAAAGCCATGCTGCTTGAGGAGTTTTTTGGCGTTAGCTCATCGCACACCACCTCGAAAAAGGCGTGAGTGCGCTACAAACGTTGGCAAGGCTAAGTAAAAAAGAAAACGCGCAGATATCGAGATCTCAATACCTGCGCGTAGATGCGGTGAAAATAAGACTGGCTTTAGTCAGTATTCATGTTCTGGCCAATTCGCCATAAAACGCCACTAGGGTCAAACAAACAACATTCGCGTATGCCCCAAGGTTGCTCGACTAGCTCTGTCAAACGCGAACCAAATTCCTCATGACCCACTTTGGATAAGTGCTGATGCCAACTTTCTGCGTCTTCTACGAGCAAGTGCATCATGAAGTTATTGCCGTGTTCTGGCTCATAAAAATTCTGTAAAAGAAACGCGCAGCTACCTTGAGAGAAGTATGCTACATCACCGAAGTCCGACGCCATTTCAAAGCCAATCGCCTCATAAAAGCGTTTTGATAGCGCGTAATCTTTCGCCGGAACAAATGATTTGATTTCAACAATATTGAGGTTTTCCATTTCCAATTTCCTAAGCCTTTTTCCATAAAACTGACTGACGTAATCTCGCTCTATGCCTTCTATTCGCCTTGCGTAATCTGCTGTGATGACAGTGGCACACACTCTGCCATTTGCGTTTGTAACCACGTGATAAATTTATGTTCGAGTTCTGTACGCTTTTTATCTTGACTCAATAAAACGTAATTGCAACTTGATGGAGAAAACCCAAATGGTGCGACCAAATTACCACGCTTAATATCGTCCATGACAAAAGGATACGATCCCATTGCGACGCCTAAGCCATCCACCGCTGCTTGTATGCAAAAATAAAAATGCGTGAATGATTGCTGAGTGTTGCCGTTGAAAGTTTCACAACGTGTTGATTGCTGCCAATCCGCCCAAGCATTCGGTCTGGTTTGGCTATTCAACAATCGAGCTGCTTTCAAATTGTCTTTAATGGATTGCCAATACTCAGGAGAAAATACCGGCCCCACCCACTCTTCCACAAGAATGGTTTTGTCGTAATCGTGATGCTGCGCAAAATCGTCTCGACGAATCGCCATCGAAAGCCCAGTTGATCCTAATGTTACCGGGCCACCAGCCGTCGACAAACGAACATCAGCACGGTGTTCATCATTAAACGCGGCCAACCTTGGCATCAACCAGCGCATGGTTAATGTCGGTTCACAAGACACTTCAAGATGCTGATGCTTCTCTTGAATAAGCGTATTCACGCCTGTTTCTAGCGTTTGGAATGCCGTTTCTGTGTATGTCTTGAGTAATTCGCCTTCTGCCGTCAACACGACTTTCCTGCCCTCTTTGAAGAACAAAGGTTGAGACAGATATTGCTCAAGTTGCTTGATCTGCTTACTCACGGCTCCGTGGGTAATGTTCAGTTTGTCAGCCGCTTCAGTGTAGCTTGAAGAACTCGCCGCAACGTGGAAGACATAAAAAGATTTCAGGTGACGCATCTGTGAGTTTTTCTCACCAATATGGGAATGTTTTTCGATTATAGTCAGTAATAAAGACGCCTACAATTCCGCTACATCCCAGACTTCATCATTCAAACAGGAAATCGATATGGAATTTGTAACTCTTGCGTTATTAGGTGTGCTTATTGTCATTAGCCCTGGCGCAGACTTTGTTTTGGTATTAAGAAATAGCTTAAATCAAGGACGAAAAGCAGGCGTATACAGTGCGATTGGTATCAGCATGGCGATCAGCATCCACATCGCTTACTCCATGCTAGGGATCAGTTACTTAATTTCACAAAATGAATGGTTGTTTAATCTCGTGCGCTATCTTGGGGCCGCTTATCTTGTCTACCTTGGGATTAAAGGAATATTCTCCTCGCAGCCTGCGTCAAACTCAGAAACCATTCAACAGAGCGAGTATTCAATGTGGCGATTTTTCATTCAGGGATTTCTGTGTAATTTACTCAATCCCAAGACGATGCTGTTTTTTCTGAGTATTTTTAGCCAAGTGATTTCTCCCGACTCTAGTCAGCAACACATCGCCTTGTTTTACGGGATTTATATGATTGCGCTGCATGGTATTTGGTTTTCTATCGTTGCTGTTTTATTCACGTCACCCCAACTACAAGCTTTCTTGTTGAAGATTAAGCATCGACTCAATCAAGCATGTGGGGCGGGATTAATCATTTTCGGCGCGATGCTGGGCTTAAAAGTGTAGTACGCTTGCGGTCCGATTACCCCAGTTCAAATTGATCATTGAACAAGTGGCAGTAATCAAATAAAAATCTGCATTATCAATACCTTAAATTAGAAAAAACAGCCAACGTGCGCTGGCTGTTTCGATACAGTTAATGGATGACCCGAGCGTCCCCTTTAAATAACTGAGACAGATCGATAGTGAATATCGTCACCGTCGGACGTTTAGGCAGAGCATTTTCGATCGAAAACTCTGGCCCAGCTGGAACGAGGGGGAAGTGAATAGCAGTCGGCCACGTTGACGAAGCTTCATTACCGCCCGGCTCAGATATTGAGAAAGAAAACTCAGGTAAACGGGTCATAACACTTACCTCAAATGACTGATTAGCGGGCTCAAGCGAGCCCGCTTAGGTTTTGCAATGTTATTGTTATTTTAACGCTTACTTAATCACTAACGGTTGATGACGTTAGATATCAAGTTCTTTGTCTTCAACGTGGTTGGTGATCATCGCTTCAGTGGTGATCATCAAGCCAGCAACAGACGCTGCGAATTGAAGCGCTGAACGTGTTACTTTCGCAGGGTCCAAGATGCCCATTTCGATCATGTTGCCGTATTCACCTGTTGCAGCGTTGTAACCGTAATCGGAATCACCAGCTTTGACAGCGTTCGCCACAACAGAAGCTTCGTCACCTGCGTTAGTTGCGATTTGACGAAGAGGCTCTTCCATTGCACGTAACGCAACTCGGATACCCACGTTTTGGTCATCATTGTCGCCTTTTAGATCCGCCAATTCTTTCGCGATCTTAGTTAGGGCAACACCACCACCAGCAACAATACCTTCTTCAACCGCTGCGCGAGTAGCGTGTAGTGCATCGTCCACGCGATCTTTCTTCTCTTTCATCTCAACTTCGGTTGCAGCGCCGATCTTGATCACCGCTACGCCGCCAGAAAGCTTCGCAACACGTTGTTGAAGCTTGTCTTTATCGTATTGAGAGGTGGTTGTTTCGATTTGTTTTTCAATCGAAGCCACACGATCAGCAATCGCGCTTGCTTCTGCTGCGCCACCCACAATGGTTGTTGTGTCTTTGGTGATGGTCACTTTCTTCGCACTACCTAGTTGCTCTAACGTTGCTTTTTCGAGCTCTAGGCCGATTTCTTCAGAGATGACCGTACCAGCAGTTAGTACCGCAATGTCTTCCATCATCGCTTTACGGTTGTCACCAAAGCCAGGCGCTTTCACCGCGGTCGCACGCACGATGCCGCGCATGTTGTTCACAACCAATGTCGCTAGCGCTTCACCTTCGATGTCTTCAGCAATGATCAATAGCGAGCGAGAAGATTTCGCCACTTCTTCTAGTACAGGCAATAGCTCGCGGATGCTGCTGACTTTTTTGTCCACCAATAGGATGTAAGGGTTGTCTAGCTCTACGCTGCCATTTTCTTGGTTAGTGATGAAGTATGGCGACAAGTAACCGCGGTCAAATTGCATACCTTCAACCACAGACAATTCGTTGTTTAGACCTTGGCCTTCTTCAACCGTAATCACGCCATTGCGACCCACTTTCTCCATCGCTTCTGCAATGATTTCACCGATCGCGCGATCGCTGTTTGCAGAAATGCTACCCACTTGGGTGATGGATTCTTTGTCGCTGCATGGCTTAGACATTTCACGTAGTTTCTCAACCGCCGCTTCAGTGGCTTTGTCGATACCACGTTTTAGGTCCATTGGGTTCATGCCAGAGGCTACCGCTTTAAGACCTTCATTGATGAAAGATTGCGCCAGTACGGTAGCGGTCGTTGTACCGTCCCCCGCTTCATCATTCGCTTTGGACGCCACTTGTTTCACCATTTGTGCGCCCATGTTTTCGAACTTATCTTTCAGTTCGATTTCTTTCGCTACAGACACGCCATCTTTGGTGATGGTTGGCGCGCCGTAAGATTTATCAAGCACAACGTTGCGGCCTTTCGGGCCTAGTGTCACTTTTACTGCGTCCGCCAGTAAGTTCACACCTTTCAGCATTTTTTGACGTGCGTCATTAGCAAATAATACGTCTTTTGCAGCCATGGTTATCTCCTCAAAAAACTACTACAAAAATAATTACTCAACGATTGCTAACACATCAGATTCGGACAGAATTAAGTATTCTGCGCCGTCAATTTTCTCGGTTTTCACGCCGTAACCGTCATTGAAAATGATTTGGTCGCCCACTTTGACTTCCATCGCAGCGCGTTCGCCATTTTCAAGACGTTTACCTAAACCAACAGCAATGACTTTCCCGCGGTTTGATTTTTTCACCGACTGAGAAGTTAAAACGATTCCCCCTTCAGATTTATTTTCCACCTCTTGTCTTTCAACAATTAGCTTGTCATTTAAAGGACGAATTTTCATTTTTAAGTGCCTCCTACTTGGAACCAAAAATAAAAGACAAAATAAACATCAAGATGGATTTGCGAGTCGACAGCTCGCTTCCGATGAAAATAATAAGGTCGAAAAATGAGAGTTCAAGAGGTGAATTTGATAAAAATTTTTTATTAAATTAAATAAAATTTTCTATCGAATTATCGCATTCACAACCACTTAGCATCTCTTTATGATGGAAAATGTGCTCAATCAAATCTAGAGTGGTTACGTACTCTTAAAAAGGATAATCAAACAATGAAAAAGGCCGTATCTCTATTTCTTGCAACGTTATGCGTTGGCTTCCTCTCACCCAACGTGTCAGCTTCTGAACGCGCTGAACAAGGTTGGCAATTGATTGACGAGGGCGCGATGATTGTCGATGTGCGCACGCCGCAAGAGTTTTCTGAAGGGCATTTGGATAATGCCGTCAACTTCCCTTTATCTGAACTTGATAAACATTTTCAAGACGTCGATAAAGATCAAGCTATCGTGTTGTACTGTCGCAGTGGTAACCGCTCTGGCAAAGCGTATCAATACTTACAATCGCAAGGCTTTACGAATCTGCACAATGCAGGTGGCTTTGAAGAACTACAAGACGCCAAATAGTCGTCTCCGTTCTAATATACAAAGTAAAAGCACAGAGCGCGTCGCAAGCGTATTGTAACGCGCTCTGTTTCTAAATACTTATCTACAACAACTCTATTTTGGCCCTGCATCAAATTGAGTCAGGTTATCCGATATCTCGAGCCACGGCGCTTTCGACGCGACAAAAATATGGAAATCAGGCTTGTGAGAAGGTGTGTCATCCAAGATACCAAGGCGAATATTGACGATCCCATTGTTCTTTTTCGAATACAGACTTGATCCGCAGTGGCGACAAAAGCATAGCATGGTATTTTCGCTTTTCTGATAAGTTTGAATATCTTCTTTCCCTTGGATAATAAGCAGTTTATCCAACGCAATACCACCGGCAGATGAATAGTCAGAACCTGTGAACTTGCGGCATTCAGAGCAATGGCAATTTCCCATGTACTTGAATTCATCTGCCACTTCCAACTTTACCTTGCCGCACAGACATGAGCCTTTTAGTACTTCCATTTGAATTCCTTTTTGTTATGAATCTAATTGAATTAGATGGCTATCTCGACACCATGCCACTGCAATACGAAAAATTAAAGACAGGCAATACAGGTTTTCAAAAATGAAACGAAAATGTAAAACATTCCATTCAGAGGGAAGTGCGCTCGACACGTGAAAAATCGAGCTATTTTAGATACAAAAACACCAAGCAATAACGCTTGGTGTTTACCTCACAGAATGTCGCCTCAGAAAAGGCGCGTTCCGCTGTGCTTAAAAAATGCAGTGTTTAGTAAAGCTGGTCGCTTCGTTTGCAGTCCAGTCACCTTTCGGCTTATCTTTCAGGTTTTCACACCATTGCTCGCTGCCGACACCATCTTGCAGAACACAATGCTTTGCAAAGTCTACCGCGTTGTCTGCTGTCCATTCTGTTTTTGGCTTATCGCGCATGTCGTTACACCAGCCTTCAGTGCCCACTTCATCACTACAAGCGGTCAAAGCAGAAGCCGCCAACATCAGCATGACTAGTTTTTTCATAAATTTAAGGTTCCAGTTGCAAACAATAGTAAAATTAAACTCAATCTCTTCAACACATGCCCATTCAAGTGTCTGAATAAAGGCGTCACTAGCTGAAGTGACTTTTGTATCAACTATAACGAAATTATCAGTCTACGTGTTAAGACACCGAAAAATTATTGAGCGACTCTGTGTAAAGCGCGCCATTCTAAAAGCTATAGGCAGCGCGCTTTTGTTAGCTCACCAACCTTAAAAGAGCCAGTACCAAAGCACGCTAAACGCAGCTCTAATGCCATTTGTTCAAAGTGATCGACGACAGACTGCGTGCTGATCGTCGCAGCTTTTAATACCGCACCAGCTTGCCCAATGAGATTAGCACCCAAATGAATGGCTTTCGCCGCTTCAAGTCCGTTATGAACACCTCCCGAGGCGATCAAGGGTAATGTAGGATGCAGTGCGCGGATTTGAGCCAAACATGTTGCTGTAGGGACACCCCAATCGCGGAAAAGCTCGGCTGCACGCTGCATTTTCGGATTATCTTGGCAATACCCTTCAACCGCACTCCAGCTTGTGCCACCCGCGCCCGCAACGTCGATTGCATCCACACCAGCATCAATTAATCGCTGCGCAACGTGTCCGCTAATACCAAAACCGACTTCTTTGATAATGATAGGAACCTTCACGCGAGATTTAAGCATCTCAATTGCCTGGAAAACACCAACCCAATTGTGGTCGCCATTTTTCTGAAACGCTTCCTGCATTGGATTAACGTGCACAAACAAGGCATCTGCTTGAATCGCCTCAACCGCACGTTGCGCATTATCGAGTTTACCTTTATCGAGCAATTGAGCGGCTCCAAGGTTGGAATACAACGGTACTTCTTTCGCCAACTCACGAATGGTTTTACCCAAGCCCGAATGCTGACTTTCTTCTAAGCTAATCCGTTGCGAGCCCACACCCATGGCAATACCTAATTCACTTGCGGCTTCAGCCAAACGACAATTGATCGTTTCTGCGTCTTTTGCTCCGCCAGTCATCGAGCTAATCAAAAATGGTAGCGCTAATTGATGACCAAGAAACTCTGTCGATAAATCGATCGCGTGAAAGTCACATTCTGGCAGCGCACAGTGTTCGAACTCGACAGACTCAAAACCCGCCGTTTTATGCTTCATGCTCATATCATGATGTAAAACAGCATCTAGGTGTAAATCTTTTCGGTTAGTTTGCGGAGCCATAATGTCACCCTAAAGTAAAACAGTCGCGCAGTATTGCGATCCTTATCAGTAACGTCAATGCGAATTTTGTGAATTTGCCGGATTACTTTTCCGAAACGAGTAATGAATCTCGACTGCCCCTGACATTATAAGAAAAGAAACTCGCTTTCCGTTTTCAACAAGCCGGCAAGTTTCTCTTCAAATTGAGATAATCAGCGTACGATACCCATGATGCAAATGGATCACATTGCTCTGTAGTTTACTTTACGCTGTCCGACAGAATTAGCGACACAACAGTGCTTGTCGTCGTTGGTTCAAACTGCTCTGGATCATCACAGAATTGAATTTTTCCTTTTTCTTCTACATGGAACAGCGGTACAACTGAACTACCTTTGTGATGCGCTAAATAATCTTGATACGTGAAGTTATCGCTCAATTTCGTGTGTTTAACCTCTGCACCACGACTTAACATACTGGCTAGCTGGGTATAGCTTACATTGCCGCCCATCAGCAATTTACCATGGTACTCCTGAGCCACGGAGTGCTTCTCGCTGCCATTGCTGTTGGTTTTCACTTTTTGTAAGCAGTGAACTTTATCTTCCCCGAACTCGTCGACGAATTGCATGCAAGCCATAATGTTGAAATGCTGATCGGGCGTTAATGCAACCACTTGACCTATTCCTATCAAGTTCAAGTTGTCGTCCGCGTGACTAGAAATAGGGTTGCCGTAATAGTAATCCAGTCCCAACATACGAACCTGACTGATGTACTCCCAGTTTGAGTCAGTCATTAATACGCGACGGTCATAACGCGACAACGCCTGCCCTATTTCTCTTGCTACTCGGTTAGCACCAATCAACAAGAAGCCGCGGGGTGCTGGCTCTGCGACGCCCAACGTCAGCGCTACAGGACGTGCCGTCGCACTTTGTAACACGACCGTTCCTATAATCACCATGAAGGTCATAGGGACCAGTAAAATCGCTTCATCAATGCCGTATTCAGTCAATTTGATCGCGAAAAGAGACGAAATCGAAGCAGCAACAATACCGCGCGGTGCAACCCAAGACAAAAACAGCTTATCTTTGAGACGCAAGTTGCTGCGGAAGGTTGAAAGAAAAATCGATAACGGACGCGACACTAACTGCATAAATACAAACAACAATAACGCACCGCTACCTAGCGCAGCAAAATCATCCAGACTGATTCGAGCCGCAAGGAAGATGAACAATCCGGTGATCAGTAAAATGGTTAAATGCTCTTTAAAATGCAGAATTTGCTGAATATTGATGTCTTTAGCGTTTGCGAGCCACATACCCATTACGGTGACGGTTAGTAACCCAGCTTCAGACTCAATGTGGTTAGAGACCGAAAATACACCTAGAACCACCATCAAAACCGCAAATGGCTGCAAATATTCCGGTAGCCAAGAACGACGCATGATCGTCGCAACTGCATAGCCTGAGGCCGCACCTAGCATGACACCGACAGCAATGATCGTCCCAAACACTTCGACGCTATTTATCGCACTGTGAGATACGATAAACTCGTAAACCATCACAACAAAAAGCGCACCGAGCGGGTCAATCAAAATCCCTTCCCATCGCAAAATGTTAGCAAGCGTACTGTTAGGTCTTACGGTTCGTAGAAGTGGCACGATGACCGTCGGCCCTGTTACTACGGTTAAGCTGCCGAACAACATGGCAAGCTCCCAAGTAAAGCCGAGGAAATAGTGTGTTGCGATACTGGTCGCTGCCCACGAAATGATCGCCCCGATGGAAACAATGCTCCATACCGAACCACTCACGCCACGAATTTCTTTAAAATTTAAGGTCAAACT